>DAIAZB010000618.1 GCA_027443745.1 Thiomonas sp.
TGCGCTGACCGGCGCGCACCAAGCTTTGACGCATCCAGTGGGGCGTTGCGGCCTGCGCGTTCACACCACGGATCACACGGCCGGAAAAACGGCCGCAGAGCTCGGCTGCCTCGATACGCACCGGCAGTGTCTCGTCGAGGGTTGGGGTCACGGCAGGAAAACTGGGCTGCACCCATGCAGTGCGAGTCACCGCAGACAGCTCGCGCGCCACACCCAACACACTGAGACAGTGGCCCAGGTTAGGCGTGAGTTTGATGTTGAAAATACAGTCGTCGAGGTCTAGCGCCTGGCGCAAATCCTGCCCGGTTTGGAGCCCTTGCGGCAACACCAGCAGGCCGGCATGATCGGAGGACAAGCCCAGTTCCTTCGCCGAACACAGCATGCCCTGAGAGGCCACGCCGCGCATGGATGCCGCAGCAATGTGCAGCGGCATCCCATTCGCCGCAGTCGGCGGCAGCACGGCACCGAGCAGCGCACACGGGGCTTTCATGCCCAAAGCGACATTGGGTGCACCACAGACGATGTGCAGCGGCTCGGCTTGTCCTACCTGCACTTGGCAGACACGCAGCCGGTCGGCATTCGGATGAGGTTCAACCTTGACCACTTCGCCGACCACGACGCCACTGAACGCGGGCGCGGCAGGCTGCATGTCTTCAACCTCCAGGCCGGCCATGGTCAAGCAGTCGGCGATCTGTACGCTGCTCAGGCTTGGATTGCAGAACTGCCGCAGCCAGGATTCGGGCACTTGCATGGGTTAGGTTTTGTCTGGAGAAATGAAACGAGGTCGGCGGGCCAATGCAGCGGCATCGGGGCCATCAAGCCGGATTGAACTGTTCGAGAAAGCGCAAGTCGCCACTGTAGAACTGGCGCAGGTCGCTCACGCCGTAACGCAACATGGTGAGGCGTTCGATGCCGGAACCAAATGCGAAACCGATGTATTGCTCGGCATCCAGTCCGAAGTTGCGCACGACCGTGGGATGCACCTGCCCGGCGCCGGAAATTTCCAGCCAGCGGCCCCTGAGCGGGCCGCTGTCGAACATCATGTCGATCTCGGCCGAGGGCTCCGTGAAGGGGAAATAGGATGGTCGAAAGCGCAGCGTGATGTCATCACGCTCGAAAAATGCCTGCAGGAAAGCGGTGTACACGCCCTTGAGATCCGCCAGGGAAACACGTTCTCCAATCCACAGTCCTTCGAACTGGTGAAACATCGGTGAATGCGTGGCGTCGCTGTCGACGCGGTAGGTCCGTCCCGGAGCAATCACTTTGATATCGGGCATCGCGCCAGCGCCTGCGTAACGCTGCACATGCGCCCGGGCATGCCGAACTTGCATCGGCGAGGTGTGCGTGCGCAACAGCAGAGGCTGGCCGCGTTCATCCTGCACGTCCACATAGAACGTATCCTGCATCGATCTGGCGGGATGGTTCTGCGGAGAATTCAACGCCGTGAAGTTGGTCCAGTCGTCCTCGATTTCCGGACCTTCGGCGACGGCAAAGCCGATGGAACCGAAGATCTGTTCGATCCGCATCCAGGAACGCACCACCGGATGCAATCCTCCACCATGCTGACCACGCCCGGGCAAGGTCACGTCGATGGCCTCGGCTGCGAGTTTGGCTTGCAACTCCATTTCCGCGAGAGCCGCGCGCCGCTGCTGCAAGGCAGCTTCGATGCCCTGCTTGGCCAGATTGATGCTCGCGCCTCGCTCACGCTTGCGCTCGGGTGGGAGTTGCGACAAGTCTTTCAGCAGGACCGTGATCGCTCCTGCCTTGCCAAGGTAACGCGCCTTGGCGTTTTCCAACTCGGCAGGGTGCGAGATGGCCGCAAACTCCGATTCGGCTTGTTGCACCAGATCTTGCAATTCCGTCATGGCAGAAAGACTCGTGTGAACGCACTATGGCTGGGTTGCAAAGCGGCGAGAAAAAAGGCCCGGATTGACCAGGCCTTTGAATCTGAACACCGGACGGAACCCAAAGGCACATCCGGTCGCTGTTGCAGCAGGACTGCTGGAATCAAGTTCAGGCCAGATGGGCCTTGACTTGCTCGACGATCTTGCTGAAGGCCATCGAATCATGCACGGCCATATCAGCCAGCACCTTGCGGTCGATCTCGATGGCGCACTTTTTCATGCCGTTCATGAACACGCTATAGCTCATGCCGCGCTCACGCACGGCCGCGTTGATGCGTGTGATCCAAAGGGCACGAAACACACGCTTCTTGGCACGACGGTCACGGTAGGCGTATTGACCAGCTTTCATCACCGCCTGTTTGGCGATGCGGAAGACATTTTTGCGACGACCGCGGAAACCCTTGGCCTGATCCAGAACTTTTTTGTGGCGGGCGCGAGCCGTTACACCACGTTTAACGCGAGGCATTTGATCACTCCTTCATCAGAAAATAAGCGCGAGCACGGGGGCTCAAGCAAACGGCATCATCTGGGCAATATGGCCCATATTCGTCGCATGCACTTCGGTGGATCCACGAAGATGGCGCTTGTTCTTGGTTGTCTTCTTGGTGAGGATGTGACGCTTGAACGCCTGGCCGCGCTTGACCGTGCCGCCTGGGCGAACACGAAAGCGCTTCGCAGCGCTCTTCTTGGTTTTCATCTTGGGCATTGATTGCTCCATGGAAGTTGACATGGTCGCAGGCGTCTGCCGAAGCAGCACTTGAGCCTGCGCTCACTTGGAATCAGCCAATGCCGATGCATCGGGACTGGCTGTATACCGCACGCAGGCTGCGCCTGCGTATCGGATGACGAGCAGCAGAGCTGCTACTTTTTCTTGCGAGGAGACAACACCATGATCATCTGTCGCCCCTCGAGTCTGGGCATTTGCTCGACTTGGCCATGGGGCTCAAGATCATCGCGTACACGCTCGAGCAAACGCATGCCGATATCTTGGTGGGTAATTTCCCGGCCGCGAAAACGCAGGGAAACCTTGGCCTTGTCTCCATCATCAAGAAATCTCTTCAAGTTCCTGATTTTGATCAGATAATCGCCTTCGTCGGTGGCCGGGCGGAACTTGACTTCCTTGATTTGAATCTGTTTTTGCTTGAGCTTGGCTTCGTGTGTCTTTTTCTGTTCCTGGTATTTGAACTTGCCGTAATCCATCAAGCGGCAGACCGGGGGCACGGCCGTCGGCGCGATCTCCACCAGATCGACGCCGTGCTCCTCAGCCATGCGTAGCGCCTCGGTGATGGAGACGATGCCTAGGGCCTCGTTTTCATCGCCTGTCAGGCGAACTTCCGGGACGGTGATTTCACGATTGAGGCGGTGGGCCCTTTTTTCCGGGGCATTACGGCTTTGTACAGTAGCGATGGTTCAACCTTTCGATGGTGAGAACAACTGCGCACCCCAGCTATTGCAAGTCAGCCAGTTCCTTGAGCATTTTTTGGGAAAACTCGGACAGGGGAAACGCACCCAGGTCTTTGTTGCCACGCGCCCGCACTGCAACCGACCGGGATGCGCGCTCCTTGTCGCCGACCACGAGCAGATAAGGAATTTTTTGCAACGAATGTTCCCTGATTTTATAGGTGATTTTTTCGTTGCGCAAATCGGACTCGACTCTAAGGCCTTGTTTTTTCAGCGCTTGTGTCACTTCCGCCGCGTAGGCTGCGGAATCGTCGGTGATATTGAGCACCATGGCCTGCAATGGTGCGAGCCAGAGTGGCAAGGCACCCGCGTGGTGCTCGATCAGGACACCGATGAAACGCTCCATCGAGCCAACGACGGCACGATGCAGCATGACGGGTCTCACGCGTGCGGAATGCTCGTCGACATAGCTCGCGCCGAGTCGCTCGGGCATCATGAAATCGACTTGCATGGTGCCGACCTGCCAGGCACGACCGATCGAGTCCTTCATGTGGTATTCGATCTTTGGGCCG
>DAIAZB010000619.1 GCA_027443745.1 Thiomonas sp.
GGGTGTGCAACCAATCCGCGGGCAAGGTGCCGGCACCCGGCATGCCACGCAGGCCGGGTGAGCCCGCGGCATGCATTTGCGCGAACATGCCGCGCATCAGCGCGGTGGCGTGGGTGGGAAGGGGCGCGACGGCAGCCGACACGGCGGACTGTCGCAGTGCCTGTTGCCTGGCGCGCACGAAAAAACCACGCTTCGGCCTGGCCTCGACCAAGCCTTGGGCCTGTAGCAAGTCGTAGGCCGCAACCACCGTCTGCGGACTCACCCGGTGTTGCCGAGCGCAGGCGCGCACCGAGGGCAGACGGCTGCCCGTCGCCAGCAATTGCGCCTGGATTTGCTGGGCGAAGCGGGCGGCGATGCGCGTCTGCAGGTTCTCTCCGGCCTGCAAGGTGTTGGCCGCAAGGAATGGAAAAGGGGTTTCTGTCATGTTCAAATAACCAATACAGATTTATCATCTGAAGGTTGAAGTGTATGGTTTCTGTATGGGCGGCTCGCTTAGGCTACTGGGATGATCCAACCCCTCGACCCATCGCCCGACAAGGCAGCAAAATCGGCTCATGCAGATCCGGGCATCACCCCTCCGACCGTCTCGCTGACGCATGCTGCGTGCGCTCAGACAGTCGCGCCACCTGACCGGCAGGAGGTGCCCGTTCCCGGCCGAGCCTGGCTCCTGGGACTGCTGGGGACGGCGCTCTTCGCCCTCAGCTTGCCGGCAACGCGCCTGGCGGTGGGCTCGGCGGCGGCACCGGAGCTCGCGCCGCTGTTCGTGGCGCTGGCGCGTGCAGCCCTGGCCGGTTTGCTGGCCGCAGGCTGGCTGGCATGGCGCCGAACACCTTGGCCGCCGCGCCGACTGTGGCTGACCATCGTTTCGGTGGCGGCGGGCGTGGTGTTCGGTTTTCCGCTGTTCACCAGCCTGGCGTTGCGCCAGGTCGATGCGGTGCACGCCTCGCTGATGCTGGGTCTGCTGCCCTTGGCGACGGCAGCGATCGGCGCCAGGCTGGCGCGACAGCGGCCGAGCACCGCCTTCTGGCTCTGGGCGGCAGCCGGCAGTGCGCTCGTCTGCGTCTACGCTTTGCGCCAGGGCGGCCAGGTGGCGCATCCCGGTCCGTCGGGTCTGGGCCTGCACTTTCAAGCGGCCGATGCCTTGCTCGTGCTGGCGATGCTGGCGGGTGGCTGGGGCTACGCGCGCGGCGCGCTGCTGGCGCGGCAGTTGCCGTCCGAGCAAGTCATCAGCTGGGCCGTGGTGTTCAGTCTACCTATCACGCTGCCCGCCGCATACTGGCTGTGGCCGCAGCATCCGGCGGCCATCGCGCCGACAGCCTGGGGCGCGCTGGCCTATCTCGGCATCGTCTCGATGTGGCTGGGTTTTTTCGCCTGGTACCGCGCTCTGGCCCTTGGCGGCACGGTGCGCGTGTCGCAGGTGCAGTTGCTGCAGCCGTTTTTGTCCATACTGGCCGCGAGCCTGTTGCTCGGCGAACGGCTGGACGCCACCACCCTGCAGTTCGCCCTGGCCGTGATGACCACGGTGCTGGCGGGGCGGCGGGCGCGGGTGCATCCGGCAGCGGCAGAAATGGCCACGGCAAAACCCGCCTTGCATCGGACCCCAGGCACGGAACCGACCCCGGCGCCGAGCCACGACAAGCCCCACTCCACCCGCAACGCCAAGGACGCCGTTCGATGATCTTCCCCTCCACCCAATCCAAGCTTCCGCCCCTGGCGCAGCGTGCCGAGCGGCTGCGTTCCTCGGCCATCCGCGACCTGTTGCATCTGGCTGAGCGCGCCGATGTGGTGTCGCTGGCCGGCGGCTTGCCCGACGCCGCCAGCTTCCCTGCCGAGGCCTTGCGCGAAGCCGCCGACCGCGTGCTGCGCGAGCGTCCGCGATCGGCATTGCAGTACGGCCCCACCGAGGGCATCGCGCCGCTGCGCGAATGGGTGGCGGCGTCTTTGCGCACCCAGGGCATGGACTTCACCCCGGCGCAAGTGCTCATCACCAGCGGCTCGCAGCAGGGCCTGGACTTGCTTGGCAAGGTGCTGATCGACCCCGGCAGCCCGGTGCTGGTCGAGCGCCCCAGCTACCTGGGGGCGTTGCAAGCCTTCGCGTTGTACGGCCCTCATCTGGTGGGCATCGAGGCGGACGACGACGGCCCCTTGCCCGAGCAACTCGCCGCTGCCTTGCCCAGGGCGCGCATGGCGTATCTGCAGCCGCGCTTCTCCAACCCTGCCGGACGCAGCATCGCCCCCGCGCGCGCCGATGCCCTGGCCGCACAACTCGCCGCATCCGACTCCTGGCTGGTGGAGGACGATCCCTATGGCGAGTTGTGGTTCGACACCCCGCCCGCGCCCGGCCTGATCGCGCGCGGCGTGGCGCAGGGCGCGCACCTCGGCACCTTCTCCAAGGTGCTCGCGCCCGGCCTGCGCCTGGGCTGGATCGCCGGGCCACAAGTGCTGATCGACAAGCTCGCGCAAGCCAAGCAGGCGGCCGACCTGCAGACCGCCAGCTTCAACCAATGGGTGCTGCTCCAAGCACTGCAAGCCGGCGTGATCGAGCGCGGCCTGCCAGGGCTGCGCCAGATCTACCGCACACGGCGCGACGCCATGTTGCAAGCCCTGGCCGACCACATGCCTGCGGGCGTGAGCTGGACCCGGCCCGCAGGCGGCCTGTTCGTCTGGCTCACCCTGCCCTCCGGCATGGACGCCGCGAGCCTGCTGCCGCAGGCCGTGGCGCGCGGCGTGGCCTATGTGCCGGGCGACACCTTCAACGTCGGCACCGCCGCGCCCAACACCTTGCGCCTGTCGTTCTCCAACGTCGAGGCGGGCATTCTTCAAGACGCCATCGCCCGGCTCGGCCTCCTGTTGCGCCAGGCCTTGGAGCTCGAACAGACCCGCCCAGCCCCTGCCCCGTCGCTGACGCCAACAGCCTGAAAGTCACGCCATGAACCTGCCCTTCATGCAACTCGATGTGTTCGCTCCCCGGTCCTTCTGCGGCAACCCGCTGGCAGTGGTGTTGGATGCCGACGCGCTGGACGGCACCTGCATGCAGACCGTCGCCACATGGCTGGGCTTGTCGGAAACCACGTTCGTGCTCCGCCCCACCGAGCCCGGCGCCGACTACCGGCTGCGCATCTTCACCCCCGGTGGCGAGTTGCCCTTCGCGGGTCATCCGACGCTGGGGACTTGCGCCGCCTGGCTGCAGCACGGCGGCGTTCCGGCCCGGGCCGACACAGTGATGCAGCAATCCGCCATCGGTCTGGTGCCGGTGAAGCGCAGCGGCGCGACGACCGCCGCGACGGCCCAGCGCCTGGCTTTCGCGGCGCCGCCGATACGCCCCGAGGCGGTGGAACCGGACTTGCTCCACGAGGTCTGCGCTGCCCTCGGCCTGGCGTCCGCCGACGTGCGCGCCAGTGCCTGGCTGGACAACGGCCCGCGCTGGCTTGCGCTCTGGCTGGGCACGGCGGACACCGTGCTGCAACTCGAACCCGACCATGTCGCGCTCAAGCGCCTGCGCGTCAAGGTCGGCGTGGCCGCGCCGCAGGCGCCAGGCCATGAAACGGCCATCGAAGTGCGCGCCTTCGCCTCGCCTGCAGGCGTGCTCGAAGACCCCGTCACCGGCAGCCTCAACGCCAGCCTGGCGCAGTGGCTGATCGGCAACGGCGCACAACCGGCGCACTACGTGGCCGC
>DAIAZB010000620.1 GCA_027443745.1 Thiomonas sp.
GCCTGCGGCAGGCGCTGCAGGTGCGAGGCCAGGTGCTGCTCCACCTGATTCTCGGTTTCCACGACGAAGCCCAGGCTGACCTTGTCGCCCGCCACGCGTCCGGCCAGCAGGCCCAGGCCGAAGGCTCCGGCGTACCACAGCGGGTTGAGCCAACTCGGGCGCGAGTCCAGTTCGCGCAGGCGCTGCGCGCACCAGGCCAGGTGATCGCCCTCGTCCCGCGAGGCGTGCAGGAAATGCTGGCGCAGCCGGCCGTCGCGCGCCGCCAGCGCCTGCCCCTGGTACAGCGCCTGGGCGCAGATTTCGCCCACATGGTTCACCCGCATCAGCCTGGCCGCAAGCTCCCGCTCGGCCGCAGGCATGGAGTTGTCCGGACCGGCCGCCTGCCTCGCCAGAGGCGGCGCCGGCATCGGCCGCGACGGTTGCAGGCCGCCGGCCAGGGTTTTCAGCGCGTTGTCCGCTGCCACCAGCAAGCGGTCGGCTGCGCTCGGGCGTGTCGATGCACGCGGTCCGGCGGACGATGCTGGCTCGGCGCGATGGATGGCGACCATGATGAAACTCCTTTCAACGTCAGGCGCAGGGCACGAACCGGCAACCCATGCCCATTCCCTTGCCCAGGGTGAAAGCATAGACGCCTCCTGGCAGCGGGGTTTCCATCCGGGCGCGCCGCTCGACCTGCTGCCACGCCCCGCATGTTGTGCCACCGCAACGCAACTTCAGGAATCTGGCCCGATGTCGGAACCAGGTCTTGCACCGGCCATTGCCGGGTGCTGAAATGCATGCAACTCCCATCCCGGAGTTGGCGAGTCTGACGGCCGGCACCCAGCCCAAGCCGGCTTGCTACGCAGCGGTAAGCAGCATTGCGGCAAACCGTTTCATCCAACAATCTTCTGGAGATGCACCTATGAAAAAATCACTACTCGCGCTGGCCGTTCTCGGCGCATTTTCCGGCGCCGCCATGGCCCAAAGCAGCGTGCAGCTGTACGGCATCATCGACCTGGGCGTTGCGCACTACAGCAACGGCAACGGCAGCGTCAGCAAGCTGGGCACCGGTATTCAGTCCGGCTCACGTATCGGCGTGAAAGGCACGGAAGACCTGGGCGGCGGGCTGTCGGCCTTCTTCGACGCGGAAACCGGCTTCTGCGCCAACGGCGGCACCGGCTCACTGAACACGAGCAATGTCGGCCCTTATTGCACCGGCGGTCCTGGTGGCCAGGGCTTCATGGGCCGTCAAGCCTTCGCCGGCCTGAAGGGTAACTTCGGTGCCGTGTCCTTCGGTCGCCAATACACCCTGACCTTCCTGGACCAAGCCAATATCGACCCGTTCGGTTACGGCCTGACCGGCACCATCAGCAATATCGGCACGATCGGTGCTCCGGCTCGCGCCAGCCAGTCGATGATTTACCAATCGCCGAATTTCAGCGGCTTCAATGTCGCCGGCATGTATGTGTTTGGTGATGGCCTGGGTCTGACCACCGCCACGAGCCGCCCCCGCGCAGCGCCCAGGAACGCCCGCACCACCACCCAA
>DAIAZB010000621.1 GCA_027443745.1 Thiomonas sp.
CACCGTGATGCCGATGCCGGTATAGACCGTGTGCGGCGTCAGCAGGCCGACGAAATGCCCGGCCAGGATCGCCAGGATACCGATATGGAAGCAATTGCTGCCGATCACCAGCATCCGCCGGCGCAACAGTTCCGAGGAGCCCGACCGCCAGGTGTATTGTCCGTATTCGAATCGGATCAGGCTGCCGAGGAAGAACACGGTGAGCGCGATATAGGGATAAACCCCGAACAGGGTCTGGTTCATGGCGCGACACTCCCGCAGGCTTCGGGCGATGCGGCGGCGGTGAAGCGCACCGCTTCCTCCTCCCAGGCGGCATCCAGCGCGGCCAGGCTGTCGGCGTCGGGCGCCAGCGCCTCGCGCAGGGCGGCAACCGCCGCATCCGCCGGCCGGCGCGCCGCCAGCGCGACGGCGGCACGCATCACCGCGGCGTAGTCGCTGCCCCGGGATTCCAGTTTCTCGGCCAGGGCGGCGATGACCGGGCCCGCCTCGGCCAGCAGCGACCGCGCCTGCTGCTCCGGGAGCAACGAAAGGAACTCGAGATAGAGCGGCAGGTAGTCGGGCAGCTCGTGCGCCGCCAGTTGCAGCCCGTGCAGCTCATAGAGCGTGGCAAGACGCACCATGGCCTGCCCACGCTCGCGCGACTCGCCGTGCACGTGTTCATAGAGATGCAACGACAGCGACCGGTTGCGGTCGAACAGCGCGACGTAGCGCTCCTGCGTGTCGAGCAGATCGGTGTGGCCGAGCGTGGTGATGAAGCGCTCCAGCGCGCGGCGTTCGGGCACCGCCAGCAGCGCCTCGCCATCCAGCACAGGGGCGAAGGTATCGCACGCGTCGAGCAGGTCGCGCGAAGGGTAGCACAGCAGCGCCGAGAGGAGACGGAAAATGTGCATCGCTCAGACCTCCACCTTCGCTTTCACCCCGTGCTTGTGCGCGGGGGTGCCGAACAGCCCGCCCGACGCCGATCCGCCCGAACAGCCGTCGCCGAACGAAAAGCCGCAGGAATTGCGCAGATCGAAGGCGTTTTCAGCATACTCCCGGTGGGTGGTGGGAATGACGAAGCGATCCTCGTAGGCCGCCAGCGCCAGGATGCGGTACATGTCCTCCACCGTGGCGCGATCGAGGTTCACCTGGTCCAACACTTCGGTCGCCTCCACGCCATCGACATGGCGCGCGCGCATATAGGCGCGCATCGCCAGCAGCCGTTTCAGCGCGAATTTCACCGGGTATTCCTGCCCCGCGGTCAGCAGGTTCGCCAGGTAGCGCAACGGGATGCGCAGCTTCGACACATCCGGGATGCCGCCCTTCCAATCCAGCGCCCCAGCCTCCGCCTGTGCCTGGATCGGCGACAGCGGCGGCACGTACCACACCATCGGCAGGGTGCGGTATTCCGGGTGCAGCGGGAAGGCGATCTTCCAATCGATCGCCATCTTGTACACCGGCGAGCGCCGCGCCGCCTCCAGCCAGGCATCCGGCACGCCGTCCGCATGGGCCTGCGCGATCACCGCCGGGTCGTGCGGGTCGAGGAAGATATCGAGCTGGGCGCGATACAGATCGCGGTCGGTGGGCGCCGCGGCGGCCTCGGCGATCCGGTCGGCGTCATACAGCATCACGCCGAGGTAGCGGATGCGCCCGACGCAGGTTTCCGAACACACCGTGGGCTGGCCCACTTCCAGGCGCGGATAGCACAGGATGCATTTCTCGGATTTCCCGCTCTGCCAGTTGTAGTAGATCTTCTTGTACGGGCAGGCCGACACGCACATCCGCCAGCCGCGGCACTTGTCCTGGTCGATCAGCACGATGCCGTCTTCCTCGCGCTTGTAGATGGCGCCGGAAGGGCACACCGCGACGCAGGCCGGGTTGAGGCAGTGCTCGCACAGCCGCGGCAAATACATCATGAAGGTGTTCTCGAATTGGCCGTAGATCTCCTTCTCCACGGCTTCGAAATTGGCGTCCTTGGAGCGCTTGGTGAATTCGCCGCCCAGGAT
>DAIAZB010000622.1 GCA_027443745.1 Thiomonas sp.
CTTCATGCAGGCGGTGGAGCACGACCAGGACTGGCCGCTGGTGTTCCCGGTGCACGTCAAGGAGCAGGACGAGATCGACCTCAACGATCCGGCCAAGGTGGTGTGGCGCGAGTGGCCCACCCACGAGAACTACGTGGCCCGCGAAGACGGCCTGGTCGCCTGCAAGGTGTACGGCCACATCCGCGCGCGGCACCTGTGGGACATGATCATGGTCTCCACGTACGACTACGCGGAGCCCGGCTTCATCCTGATCGACAAGGTCAACGAGATGAACAACAACTGGTGGTGCGAGCACATCCGCGCCACCAACCCGTGCGTTACCGCCGACACCTGGGTGCAGACATCCGAGGGACCGCGTCAGGTCAAGGATCTGCTCGGCGCGGGCTTCATGGTGCGCGTGGACGGACAGGATTACGCCACCGGTGCCGAAGGTTTTTTCCGCACGGCCACCAAGCCCGTGCTGGCGCTGCAGGTCGAGGAAGGCTATCGCCTGCGCCTCACCGAGGACCACCGCGTGCGCCGCGTCTCGCGCATGACGCGCTGGAGCGTGGAAACCGAATGGTGCGCCGCTAGCGCACTGCAGCCGGGCGACCGCGTGCTGATGAACGATCATCGCAGCAATGCCTCGTGGATCGGCGCGCTGACCGAGGAACAGGGCTACCTGCTCGGCATGTTGGTGGGCGACGGTACGCTCAAGCGCGACGCCGCCGTGCTGTCGGCGTGGCCGCAGGCGGCGGTGGTCAACGGCAGTAGCAACGCGGCCGAAAGCGCCTTGATGACCGAAGCCCTGCGCTGCGCGCAAACCATGCCGCACCGCGCGGATTTCACCGGCTGGGCGGAAGTGGCCGGTCGCGGAGAGTTCCGCATGAAGTCGGCCGCCTTGCGCGATCTCGCATTCGATCTCGGCATGAGCGGGGTCAACAAGGCCATCACGCCGGCGCTGGAAATGGCCTCGAGCGAGGCCTATCGCGGCTTCCTGCGCGGCTTCTTCGATGCCGACGGTTCGGTGCAGGGCAGTCAGGCCAAGGGCGTGTCGGTACGTCTGGCGCAGTCCGATCTACCGCGGTTGGAAGCCGTGCAGCGCATGCTGCTGCGCTTGGGTATCCCGTCACGCATCTATCGCGATCGGCGCGTCGCCGGCGAAAGCCTGCTGCCCGATGGCAACGGCGGCTCGCGTCTGTACGCCACCGAGGCCCAGCATGAGCTGGTCATCGCCGGCGAGTCGCTGGCGCGCTACGCCGAGCTCATCGGCTTTGCCGATAGCGACAAGGCCCTGCGCCTGAAGTCGGTCCTGTCGGGCTATCGCCGCACACTCAACCGTGCGCGCTTCGTCGCAACCGTGGCCTCACTCGAAGCGGATGGCGTGGAAGACGTCTACGACGTGCAGGTGCCCGGCATCAACACCTTCGACGGCAATGGCCTGCACGCGCACAACTGCGGCGAGCAGCCCTTGCCGCCCTACGGCTCCTGCCTGCTCGGCTCGATCAACCTCACCACCTTCGTGCGTGATCCGTTCGGGCCGAAGGCGCGCTTCGACTGGGACGAGTACCGCGAGGTGGTGAAGGTGTTCACCCGCATGCTCGACAACGTGGTGGAGATCAACGGCCTGCCGCTGCCGCAGCAGCGCCACGAGATCGAATCCAAGCGCCGCCACGGCATGGGCTTCCTCGGCCTGGGCAGCACGCTGACCATGCTCAAGCACCGTTACGGCACGCCCGACGCGGTGGCGTTCACCGAGGAAGTGTCGCGCGAGCTGGCCGTGGCCGGCTGGGAAATGGCGCTGGAGCTGGCGAAGGAAAAAGGCCCGGCGCCGATCCTCGCGCAGGACTTCACCGTCACCGGCGACATGCTGCGCAAGCGCCCGGAGATGGTCGCCGACGGCTACAAGGTGGGCGACCGCATTCCCGGCCGCGTGCTGCACGCGAAGTACAGCCGCTACATGCAGCGCATCGCCACGGTGGCGCCGAACCTGGTGGCCGAGCTGGCCGAAGTGGGCGCGCGCTTCACCCACCACAGCTCGATCGCGCCCACCGGCACCATCAGCCTGAGCCTCGCCAACAACGCCAGCAACGGCATCGAGCCCAGCTTCGCCCACAGCTATTCGCGCAACGTGATCCGCGAAGGCAAGAAGTCGAAGGAAAAGGTCGAGGTGCTCAGCTACGAGCTGCTCGCCTACCGCGCGCTGATCAACGCCGAGGCCAAGGCGTTCACCGACGAGCCGGCCAACCAGCTGCCGGCGTACTTCGTCGCCGCCGACGACATCAGCCCGAAGGAGCACGTGGACATCCAGGCCGCCTCGCAGAAATGGATCGACTCGTCCATCTCCAAGACCGCCAACGTGCCCACCGACTACCCCTACGAAGACTTCAAGGACATCTACTTCTACGCCTACAAGCAGGGCCTGAAAGGGTGCACCACCTTCCGCTTCAACCCGGCCGCGTTCCAGGGCGTGCTGGTGAAAGAGTCCGATCTTGAAAGCACCCTCTACCGCTTCGAGTTGGAGGACGGTAGTGTTGTCGAACTGAAAGGCAACGAGCAGGTGGAGTACGACGGCGAGATGCATTCGGCCGCCAACCT
>DAIAZB010000623.1 GCA_027443745.1 Thiomonas sp.
CAGACGGCCAACGGAGCTAC
Source organism: Thiomonas sp. (assembly GCA_027443745.1). Next base: position 21 of record DAIAZB010000623.1, read on the forward strand.
CCGCAACAGGTGGTGCTCGATTTGCAGGCCGCGATGGACATGCTGCAGGCCGCCACGGGCGTGCAGCGCTTCACCCTGCTCGGCTTCTGCTCCGGCGCCCTGCCCAGCTACTGGACCGCGCAGCAGGACACACGCGTGCGCCACATCATCTTGTATGACGCCTTTTCCCTGCAAACCGCCAAGAGCCGACGGCTTTATCTGGTGCTGCGCCTGCGCAACCACGGCTTCAGCCCTGCGGCCCTTGCGCTGTACTTTCGACGAGTAGCTTGTGCACTGGGAGCGTTACCCAGTCAACTGCAAGCCCGTTTGTCACGCAATCGCGCCGAGCGCGCTCACGATGGCGTGGAACGGCTCACAAGAGCAAAACTCGCCGAACGCTTTGCAGCCCTGGCGCAAAGGAACGTGCGGGTGACCGTGCTGCACTCGGGTGCCGACTTCAGCAACGTCAACCATCCCGAGCAAATCGTCGAGGCTATTGGTATTCAAAGGGCGGGGGTTGCTGGCCTTGATCTGCAAACCGGCTTCTTGATGTCGATTGACCATATTGTCACCTCGATCTCGGCACAAGGACTGTTCATCGACTTCATCCTTACCGCCGTGCTGGGCGGATGCATCGGGGTGACGGGGATCGAGCAGCACGCACGAGCAGGATTGGCAACGCCGGCACGCTCGGTGGTCGAGTTGCGCTGATGCGCCCAGCGCCAGCATTTCGTTTACCGAAGTCTTCATCCCACTTCCATTTTTTAACCCACCCATGTCAACCGCAGTCGTCGTGTTCTGGATTTCGGGCGGCTTCATCGCATACACCTATGCGGTCTATCCGCTGCTGGTGGCAGTTCTGTCGTGTCTGCGCCCGCGCGTCGCAAGCCCGCTGCCGAACGATGCGGAGTTGCCTCGCACCACCATCGTCATGGCCGCTTACAACGAGGCTGCGCGCCTGCCGGAAAAAATACTCAACCTGCGTGCGCTGGACTATCCCGCTGAAAAACTCGACATCCTGGTCGTGTCCGATGGCTCGACCGACGGCAGCGACCAGGTGATCTCTGGACTGGACGGGGTGCACGTGCTGGCCTATGCGCAGCGACAAGGCAAGGCGCATGCGCTCAACCTTGCAATGCAACATGTGGACACTGAGTTCGTCGTCTTCTGCGACGTGCGCCAGGATCTTGCGCCCTCATCGGTGCGGCGCCTGATGGCCAACTTTTCCCTGCCTGGGGTCGGTGCCGTGAGCGGCGAATTAGTCCACCGCGCCAGCGGTACGCAAACAGGCCAGAGCATCGGCTTGTACTGGCGCTACGAAAAATGGATCCGAAAATCCGAGAGCCGGCTTCGCTCCACCGTCGGCGCTACTGGCGCTTTGTATGCCATTCGCACTGGTGACTATCACCCGCTGGCGTCAGACACCATCCTCGACGATTTTGAGATTCCCATGCACATCGTGCGTCACGGCCAACGCACACTGCTGGACTCCGAAGCTCATGTCTACGATAGCCTGCAAATCCACTCCACTGCAGAAAAAAAACGCAAGATTCGCACCCTTACCGGCAACTTCCAGACTTTTTCCAGAAACCCCTGGTTGTTCACGCCGTGGCAAAACCCGGTGTTCCTGCAATTCCTCTCCCACAAGGTATTCCGTTTATTTGTTCCCTACGCACTCGCCCTGGCGCTGATTTCTAGCGCGCTGGCTTCATCCTGGTTCTATCACGCCTTGCTGGTTCTGCAACTCGGCTTTTACCTGCTTGCCGCCGCTGGCCAATGGCTGCCAGCGACGCGCAACAACAGGCTGATCAGCTTCGCCCATGTGTTTTTCGATATGAACGCCGCCGCCATCATCGCCCTGCTGCATTTTGTCTCCGGCCAAGTCAATGCCAAGTGGGAGAAAACATGAAGCGCGTCAGCATCTTGATGTACCACGGACTCTACCGCAACGAGCTCGAACTCAAATCCATCGATGCTGAAGATCGTCCTTATGCACTCTCAACCCGCGAATTCCAAGCGCAACTGAGCTTGCTGCAAAAGCATGGCGTACCCGTGCTCGATCCGACTGCGCTCGAATGCGGTCACCTTGAGCAAGGCGGCGTCATCATCACTTTCGACGATGGCCATTCCAGCAATGCCGAACTGGCGATGCCGTTGTTGCGTGACCATGCCATGAAAGCTGCTTTTTTCATCACCACTGGCTTCATCGGACAGCGTCCGGGCTATTGCAGCTGGGAACAGGTACGCGAACTCGCCGCCAATGGAATGCTGGTCGGTGGGCATGGCCATACCCACTGCTTTCTCAGCGATGTTTCGAACGAAGTACTTCGCCGCGAACTGCAGACTTCTCAGGCGCAGCTTGCCCAAGCACTGCAACGTCCCGCCATACAAATGTCGTTTCCGGGCGGTCGGTTCGACGCACAAAGCATTGCTGCCGCACGGGCCGCAGGCTTTGCCGTGATGCACGGGTCCGCGGTAGGAACTCTAGCTGTACAGGCCGAGATGTCGGGCAGGCCCGTACCCCGTATCGCCATACGCCCGGGCATGACGCACCCCATATTCATGGCCTATGCACAAGGTCGGGCCACACGTATGGTTCGCGCTCAACTGGCATCACAACTTAAGGGCATGGTCAAACGGCTAATCGGAAATGAGCGCTATCACCAACTCTACGCGCGGCTCAAGGGCTGAACGACGCAGCCCCCAACGGGGGGATGCGGATAACGCAGACGACGATGCCACGAATTGGGGCGGCGCGCCGTTGCGTGCCACCCTGTGGTTGCTGTCAGTACCGGCTTTTTATGCGCTAGGGATTGTCGCACTGCGTATCCATCCCGGGAAAGTCGGTCTTTACGGTTTTGCGGCAATTTTTGGTTTTCTGCTGCTGTTGCAATTGCGCAAAAGCCCGGAAGCCTTGTTGGCCGTCATCATTGTTTATATGCCATTGAGCCGACTTTATGTTGCAAAAATTGCGCCGGGATTGAATGGCACCAATGCACTGGAATTGCTGCTCATCGCTGTTTGGTTAATCACGGCTTTCAAAGACCAGCGAAAACTTTTCACGGCCTACCCATTCACTCGCATGGTGGCTCTATGGATGCTTCTGGCCATCGTCTCTGTTTTCACTGCGATCTCCCGTATTGGTTTTCAACCTTTTATATGGAATTATGTTGAAGCATTCCGTGGATTTTTGGATCAGTTTATTATATTTTTTCTGTTCGTCAATCTGATACGCGACAAAAATATGGCGCGGCGCCTCGTGATTTATGTGATGTTCTCGGCCGCCATTGTTTACCTGCTCGGCATACACGAATGGTGGGGGACGCGTCATTACACCAGTATTGAAAAATCGCGACTGCTCGGGCCTGTTGGCCAGCCCAACGATTTTGCTGCGCTCATGATCTATGCCACCGCTCCGTTCCTGGCTTATGGGGCTTACTACTTTCCGCGCTGGAAATCTTTGCGCCTTGCACCCCTTGTTCTTATCGCCTTGCGTGTGCTCTTGGCTGCTTTTTCACGTGGAGCTTATCTTGCGTTTGCGATGGAAATTTTCACGCTCTCATTCATCAAGAGTCGCAAGTTTTTCGTCCTGGTCATTCTGGTGCTGGGATCAATCTATTTTTTCATTCCGTCTCTCGTGCCCAACTCGATGAAAGCACGTGTCGCACAAACATACCAGGATCATACCGCTGGATCGGAGATCGATAAAAGTGCAGACTCGCGCATCATTCTCTGGGGAGCAGCAATTTCCATGTCCGAGGACAACCCGATTTTAGGCAAGGGTTTTGATCAATTTCAAAGCTTGGTTCCAGCCTACGTTTCGGGCTATTACGACGGCGTCACCGGAGGCGCAACGGACAATCAAAATATGTTTTTGTATGCTGCCTCCAACATGGGGATTCCGAGTTTGATAACCCTTTTGTCCATTCTGTTCGCAGCACTCTGGCGCGGCTGGGCACTCTATCGCAAATCAAGCTGTGACATCGACCGAATTGTTGGCTTGAGTGTCGTCACCATGGTGGCGGGTATCGTTGGGGTCAATATGTTTGGCACTCACATCATCGACACTGCAGTGGATGGATTTTTCTGGGTTTATCTCGCGATCATGGCCCATTTGATGACAAACTCTGTGTCAAAAACTGCGGTGCGCAAACATGGCCACACGCTGCGCTGAAGCCCCCTTGATCGTCCACATAATCGACGAACTGCCGCGCGACGGCGCAGAAATGCTGTTGCTGGACTTGATGCGTCGACGCCTGCCGGGGTTCCGTTACGTGGTTGTTTGCCTGATTCGCGGCGGTGCGCTGGAGGAGGAATTCACCCGTATCGGGACTCCTGTGGTGATTTTCGGTCGGCGTAACAAGCTGGATGTGTTTTTGGTCATCCGTCTCGCCGCATGGCTGAAACGAGAAAAAGCAGCGGTCGTCCACACTCACCTCTTCACGGCTGACACCTATGGCCGCCTGGCCGCCAGACTGGCTGGGGTTCCGGTGGTGTTTTCAACCGTGCATAACATCGTCAATCCCTGGAAAGGCGGCTTTCGCAAGATGATCGACCGGCTGTTTGCGCGCATGAGCACCGGCGTCATCGGCTGCAGTGAAGAAGTGGCACAAACCCTGGCAACACGCGACAAGATTCCTGCCAACCGGCTCATGGCCATACCCAACGGTATCGATCTGCAAAAATTCGCCCATGTCTCCGGTTTCGGCGTACGAGCGGAGTTCGGCCTGCCCGAAGACCGCCTGCTCGTTGGCGTGGTGGGCCGACTGCATCCACAGAAAGGCCACGAAGACTTGTTTCTCGCACTGGCTGCCATACCTCGAGCACGCACCGGGCAACTGAGTTGCCTGGTGGTCGGCACCGGGGACTTGGAGACGCAATTGCACGATCGGGTCGCTGAATTGGGGCTGGAGCGCTGTGTTGTTTTCGCCGGCATGCGCACGGACGTGCCGCGCTTGGTTGCCGCCATGGACGTGTTCGTCATGCCCTCGCGCTGGGAAGGCCTGCCGATTGCCCTGCTCGAGGCCATGGCGAGTTCAAAGCCCGTGTTGTGCGCACGCGTAGGCGGCATTCCCGACGTTGTGCACGACAACGACAACGGCCTTCTCGTCGAGTCCGGCAATGTCACCGCACTGCAGGCGCGCCTCGAGTGGCTGCTGGGTGACGCCGCGGCACGCGAACGCCTGGGCCATCGCGCTCGCGAAACCGTGATTGAGCGCTTTGATATCACCCGTACCGCAGCGGCTTACAACCAACTTCATAGGCAGTCCCTGGGCTTGACCATGCCATGAGAAAGCTACTGGCCAGCGCCGCATGGCCGTATGCCGCCATCTCTGGGGTGTTGCGCCCGGGCCTACGCATTCTCATGTACCACCGCGTTGCGAGTCTGCCGTTCTATGACCAGCTTACGGTGTCACCAGAGCGTTTTGAGCGACAGATGCGCCAGCTCTGCGCGCGTCATCAAGTCGTCAGTCTGGCCGAGGGCCTGCTGGCGCTCCAAGCCGGTCCGCTGCGCTCCCCGCTGGTGGCCGTGACATTTGATGACGGTTATCTCGATAACCTCACAGAGGCTGCGCCGATTCTTGTGCGCCATGGCGTCCCAGCCACCATCTTTGTCACCACACGCTTTTGCGACCAAGCTGCCAGCCACCCGCGTTATGGCCGGCCGGCCAAACGCCTGCATCTGAACTGGCACGAAGTCACCTCCCTGGCTGCTGCGCCGGGCATCGCCATCGGTTCGCACACCTTGAGCCACCCCTACCTACCCACCTTGGATGAGGAGCAGGCGCGACGTGAAATCGAAGACAGCCGCCGCGAGATTGAGGCGCACATCGGCCTGCCCGTCCTCCACTTCTGCTATCCATCTGGAGATTTGAGCACGCGCGAATTGAATCTTGTACGGCAGGCCGGCTATGCAGCTGCGGTGAGCGTGGCGCCCGGCCGCAATCATGCCGACGCTGACCGTTTTCAGCTTCGTCGCACCGAAATCACCGACCGCGACGACGATTTCGATTTCGCTCTCAAACTGGCCGGAGCCTTCGATCCTCTGCATCGCCTGTTGCATGCGCGCCGCATCCGTCGCTTCACCCAAAGTCACGTCAAACCCAACGCGCCCTCGAGTATCCAACCATGAAGATTCTGTATTTGATGACTGAGCCCTTCGGCATCGGCGGCGTGCAGTCCGACATCCTGACGCTCTCTGAGGACCTCATTGCAAAAGGACATGAGGTGCATGTCGCGACCACCGATGGCGTCTTGCTGCAAGAACTGATTGGCAAGGGTGCACGCCATGTTGACATCGATTTTCATTTCGGCGATGTGAAAAACCTCGTCAAAGCCTCGTGCCAACTGCGACGCGCAGTGCGCCAGCGCGGCATTGAACTGGTCGCACCACAATCCGTGCGTTCGTCCATCGCCGCCTACTTGGCACTGCGCCTCGCCCCGCATGGCTACCGCGTTGCGGCCACGGGCAAGCGTCCGCCTATCGTCACCACCATCCACAACATCCACAACCCGAAGAACTTCAAGTACGCAGGGGCGATTCTTCGCCGCTGTGCCGACTTCGTCATCTTCGAGTCGCATTACGAACGCAACCGCCTACTGGCCAACGGCCTAAAGGCGCAGCGCTCCGCCGTGATCCACAGCGGCATCGATTTGGCCAAGCTCTCGCAGCCCATGCGCAGCAGTGATTTCGCTCGGCAGTACGGCCTCGACCCCGCGAGGCATTTCATCTACGGCATCGTTGCCCGACTGTCGGAAGAAAAGGGCCATTACTATCTTGTGGACGCGTTCGCAAAACTTGCCCAGAGCCACACAGACGCCCGTTTGATGATCGTTGGTGACGGTCCGTTGCTGGAATCGGTGCAGCAGCAAGTCGCCCGCCTGGGGCTGCAGCCCCAAGTCATTTTCACCGGCATGCAGCGCGACATCGCCTCGCATCTGGCGTTGTTCGACGTGTTCGTGCTGTCGTCCACGCGCGAGTCCTTTCCGCTGTCGGCCCGCGAGGCAATGGCTGCCGGGCGTGCCGTGATCGCGCCGCGCATCGGCGGTTGCCCCGAAGTGGTGGATGAGGGCGTGACCGGCTTGCTGTTCGAAGCGGCGAATACGGACGACCTGGCCGCCAAGATGGCTCTCCTGACAAACCGCCAAATCAGCGTCGCCATGGGTCAGGCCGGGCGCATGCGCTCCGAGCGTCTGTTCTCTCGCGAGTCCTGGGTGAACGGTGATGAGAAGATTTACCTCGAATGGGCTGCGGGCTGAGCGTTGATTGCGCACCCAAGCACCGCGATTTGGACTGTGTTCCTTCACCACTCCGTAGCCGCCACCAGCTTTGAAAACCTGGATCGAAATCGTCACATCGCCCGTCTCGCTCATGGCCTGGGGCTTGCTACTGCTCACGGCACTTGTCTTCTGGACCACACAGCGTCGCATTTTGCGTGTCGCCACCTTGGCGTTGACCTTGCTCTACTTCTTGCTGTCCATGCCGTTGACTGCCAACCTCGCGCTGGGCGAACTGGAGCATGTCGCGCGCCAGGACCAGCATTGCGGCCCCCCACCTGCCGGAAGCATCTTCATCGTGCTGGCCGGAGGCATCGAGGGCCATCCCGCCCAGGCCACAGATTTCACCAAGCTCAAACTGCAAAGCATGCGACGCCTGATGTCGGCCACCCTGATCGCGTTGCGCATTCCTAACAGCCGCTTGCTGCTCTCGGGCGGGGCCGGGGGCCGCTGGCGCGAAGCCGATTTGATGGGTGCTCTAGCCGAACAGATGGGTTTCCCGGCTGCGCGCATCCAACTCGACCGCGCCTCGCGAACCACCTACCAAAGCGCTCAGAACGTAGCGAAGATGCTCTCCGGTGACCCCAAGATTCCGCGCTATCTGGTGACGTCCGCTGATCACATGCCTCGCGCCTACATGGCGTTTAGCCACAGTGGCCAGCGGGTCTGCGCGCTCCCGGTTGATTTCAACGCCATTGACCAGCCCCCCTACGAGATGCTCACCCCGCAACTCAGCGCATTGACAAAAATGGCGCGTGCTCTGCATGAATACATCGGCATCCTGTTTTATTACTGGGTGAAATTTCAGTGACACCCGATTGTGGGGTTTGGCCGTCCCTCCCTTGGGGCTAGGCTTGTGATTGCGCACGCTGACACGCCCGACCCCCGCATGCCCCTTACTGCACATGTCCCAACGCACGGCCCTACTCGTCCGGCTCGGGCCGCTAGCCCCATCCGGCTGCTGGTCGTGGTGGATGGCCGTTACCCTGCCACTGGCGGGGCCGAGATGCAGGCGCGACTGCTGAGTAGCTCCTTCGCATACGCTGGGCACCATGTGCAAGTGCTGGCTCCTCATCTCGATCGCAGCCAACCCAAAAGTGACTTGGTCGATGGCGTGCCGGTGTTGCGCTTGGCTTACCCCCGCATCAAAGGCCTAGGGGCGGTCGCATTGAATCTGCGCTTCGCCGCATTTTTGTGGCGTCATCACCGCGAATTCGACGCGATTCACATTCACATGATGCACAACCTCGCTGGCGCGGCCGGTTGGCTCAAGCGCTGGTTGCGGCCGAGCATCACCGTCAAGGTCTCCGGTGCCGCTGAGTTCCATGGTGGCATCCTCGACCCGAAGCTGGGACATAAACCTGTGCATCGAATCCTGAGCGCGGGGGCCAAGCGGCTCGACGCCTTCCAATGCATCAGCCGCCACACCCTGGAAGTGATGCGCAATGCCGGATACCCTCCTGACAAACTGCATCTCGTGCCCAATGCGGTGGATTGTTCGCGCTATACCCTCTCCCATACCGATACAGGCGCGCAAACCCGCGTGATTTTCGTCGGTCGGCATGTGGCGGTGAAAGCGCTTGACGTGCTGTTGCATGCCTGGGCCGAACTGCAACGAGCAGCAAGCCCGCACACTGCCGACGCACTCTTGGTCTTGGCTGGCGACGGGCCCGAACACGATCGCCTCGAACAACTGACCAAGGAACTGGGACTGAGGAGCAGTGTCGTCTTCCCCGGTCTCGTGACAGATGTACCGACACTTCTGGCTGGCGCTGGCCTCTATGTGCAGGCCTCGCACCAGGAGGGCCTGCCCAACGCGGTGCTCGAAGCCATGGCCTCGGGGCTGGCGGTGGTGGCCACGCGCGTGAGTGGCCATGAGGATGTGGTGGTCCATGGCAGCACGGGGCTGCTGGTGCCGCCGAACGACCCGGCGGCGCTTGCTGCCGCCATGCAGACCCTGCTCGAGGATCCGGACCTGCGCCGA
>DAIAZB010000624.1 GCA_027443745.1 Thiomonas sp.
CTTTCGCCTTGAGGTGGTGACGCTGGGAATTGAACCGGACGGCACGCCGCTGACATCCTGCGCCGTGGTGCCCGACACCAGCGCCAGCGACGTGCGCCGGGTGAAGTTGCCGCAGGGTGGAAACCAACGCATTGCATGGGACGCCCTGGGGGATGTGCTCAAGGCATCGGGCCGCGAGGGCATCCCGGAATGCGTGCCAGCGGGCAAAGATGCTGCGCCAGTGGAAGCCGTCATTGAAGCCATCCGGGGCCGCCTGACGTGTGAATCCAAACACAAAAAGGGGCGCGCACAGACGGCCATCACGGGACTGCACGCCGCTGGGCTTGTGACAGTTCGGGAAGGCTGGGTATGGAAGCCCTGACACCCGAAAACACCCGAAACGGGTGTTGCCGGACTCCCACAAAACACCCGAAAACACCCTCTCCCCCTTTAGGGGGAGGGTGGAAACGGGCGTGGGAACCGGGCCGGGGTGCAAAGCCTTTGCCTGGAGCAATGCCACAACCTGGAGCGAACCCATGACAACCGCCGAACTGGAGCGCATCTATTGCCTGCGCGCCCGTGGACTGAACGCCGAAGCCATTGCCCTGCGCCTGGGCCTGGACGTGGCGCAAGTGCGCGAAGCCCTGAACCCTACAGCCCGCCACAAAAGGACGCAGCCATGAACGCCGCCCGAACACTCGCCCTGCTGGTGCCCTACCTGCTGGCCGCGCAGCCCGCATCCGTCGCAGCCATCGCGCTGCATATCCGAACCCGCAAGGAGGCCGCGAACTTGGGCGACGGTTGGTGGCGAAAAGTCACGCCGCCGCAGGGCGAGCCGCGCCCGGTGCTGGACATGGTGGCGCATGCGGTGCTGACAACCTACGCCGTGCAGCGCCAGCGCAAGGCCCATAGCCGAGCCCTGGAGCCGCTAGACGATGGGAGGCCGTGGGAATGAGCGCATCGCAACGAAACAAGGGCGCAGGGCGCGAGCGCGAGTTATTCGCCGCCTTGTCCGAACTGCTGGGCTACACGGTGCGCCGGAACATCGGCCAGAGCCGCGCCGGTGGTGCTGACGGCCTGGACGTACCCGGCTGGGCTATCGAGTGCAAGCGGTGCGAGGCACTGGCAATTGCGGCATGGTGGCAGCAGGCATGCCGGCAGGCCGCAGCGACGAACCGCAAGCCGGTGCTGTTCTATCGCCAGAGCCGCCGCCCGTGGCTTGCCGTGGTGGACGCTGCCGAGCTTGCCCCGGCCATCTTCGCGCCAAGCCGTGAACTGGCAACCCTTCGACTTGAGGCCGCCGCGCAGGTGATGCGTGCGGGCATCGTGTGAGCAAAAAGACGCCGCAGACATTCGAGGTGGTGGAATTGGACGCCACCCCTACCCCCCGCCGTGGCAGGCCGCCTATCGTGCTCGACACGGTGAAGGGCTGCACTGACGAACTCGGCCGGCTGTATCGTGACGCCAGGCATGGACGCCTAGACGAAAGCCGCGCAACCAAGCTGGCCTATCTGCTGCAAATCCTGATACGCGGGCACGAAGTGGCGACGCTGGAGGCCCGCATTCTCGCCCTGGAGTCAACCCATGAGCCGAAGCCTTGAAACCCGCCTGCAACGCCTGGAGCGCATCGCTGCTAAACCGCGCTGCTCACCGGAGCGGGTTGCTCAGGCCCGTGAGAAGTTGATGGGACTGCTTGAGCGCACGGGGCCGCATGAGGTGCTTGCTCGGCTGGAACAGCGTGCCACGACCGGGCCAGCACTGCGTTTTCGTGACTTCCTGCGCGACATGCTGGGGGTGAGCCATGCGCAACCTTGAGCGCCGCCTGACGGAACTTGAGCAGCGCATCGCGCCGCAGTCCGAGGCCGTGACTGTGTTCGTTCATGGAGCCGTGCGCAGTGAAGATGGGCAGATTGTGGAGGACGATTCGCCGCCGCTGGTGCTGCGCATCGAGCCGCAGCACGTTCAGCGCCAGCGATTCAGGCCGCCGTCCTGAACCTGGCAAATCCACACCCGCCCGGCCATGCGCCGGGTTTTTTTCGTCCGAGGGCGTAGCGATTGCGCGGGCAATTGAGTAAACCCACTGGGTTTCTGTTGGGTTTCTGTTCCGTAGCGAAGGCGCGTGACTCACCTGCAACGCGTACAGGCCCGCTACCGGCAAGCCCCTTGCAAGCCCCTTGGTAGTCCCTTCGCGTCATGTGGCGCGTGAGTCACGGACGTGTCACGCGTGACACCCCTGCTACGCGCCCTTTCGCATTTCAAACGGCAAAGGGTGCGATTTGAAATCTCACCCCGGCGCCCAGGTCTGTCCACTTTTGAGCGGACCCCATACAGCGCTACCCGATGAAACCTGACATCGGCGCAGCGCATACGAAGCCCGGCCATTCCCGCAAAAAGCCTACACAGCGCCTACATGAACTGCGGGCAACAAAAAGCCCAGCGGGTGATGCTGGGCTAAGTTCTTGATTTTATTGGTAGGCCGTGTTGGACTTGAACCAACGACCAAAGGATTATGAGTCCTCTGCTCTAACCAACTGAGCTAACGGCCCGAATTGCCGCCCAGGGCCGCAAGATTTTCATTCTAAGGGACCGATGGGTACGCCTTAGCCTTGTTGGTACTGGCGGTACGGTACTGGCGAAGAAAAACGTTGAAAGCGAAGGGGCGGTTTGTCATAATCGGATACATGAAGCCACCTCTACGTCTTCTGCTGCCAATCGATGGCTCGGTCTTTACGAAGCGAGTATTGGATTTTGTTCTGAACCGTCTCGAGTGGTGGCGTGAAGCGCCGCTGTGTGTGTTGCTGCATGTCGAATCGACCGTGGGTACAGCGCTTGCCAGATCGTATCTGTCGCGCGAGGTGCTTGACAGCTATTACGCCGAGCAAAGCGAAGCGGTGCTTGCGCCAGCGAGTGAAAGTCTGCGGCGGGCAGGGTTGCAGCTGGATGTTTATTGTCGTCATGGAGACGCGGCAGCGCAGATTGTTAAATTTGCCGGCGAGCACGCGGTTGATTTGATCATGATGGGATCGCACGGCCATACGGCGCTCAGCGGCATGGCGCTCGGATCGGTCACCACCAAGGTCATTGCGTCGTCCAGCATGCCGGTGTTGATCGTGCGTTGAACGGTCAAGCGCATGCACGCGACCAAGCCATCACAGTCCGGCATCACACTGGTCGAGTTGCTGGTAGTGGTGGCGCTGTTGGCGGTTTCGCTGGCGGCAGCCGCTCCGGCATACCGCGTCATGATCGACACCAACCGCCTGAGCGCCGGTGTCAACGCCTTCTCGGGCAG
>DAIAZB010000625.1 GCA_027443745.1 Thiomonas sp.
TGCAGGCCGCCATTCAAACCGACTTGCCGCCGATGACGACACTGCTGCCGTTGCCCGGCGCGACCAGGGATCTGCCGCAAGGCGTGCGGCGCGACCTGCACGCGGCGGAGTCCCTTTATGGGATCCACTTCGGGCCGATGCACGCCGTGACGCACCGACCGGAGATCAAGGACACCCGGACCTTTGTGGTTCCGCAGCACAGTGGGACTTCGATTGTCGTGCTGTCGGTGACCGGTGCGGCGGCTATCTATAAGCCGAACGGTCGCCGTGCGACGCTGGCGAGCACGATCCCCTGCGTGACGAAGGACGAGCTGGAGATTTGGACGAGGGAGCCTGCGATCATGTTGCTCGCCAAAGGGGATGTCCAATGACACAAGAAATCATCTGGGGGCACGCCCCTCATCGCCGTGAGGACGATGACCCGGTGGACGACGAGCACGCCTGGGACACCTATCTGAACAACGCGCCAATCGGGCGGCACTTCCCGGTCGAATTCCCATCGGAAACCGTGGTCGATCAGCCAGCCTTCCGATGCGTCCACTGCCGGGGCGAGCTGCCGGATGTTCGAGGCCGCGTGAGGAAGACGGCCCCGGCGGCGGTGATCGAGGCCGGGGGCATGTGCCCGGATTGCAATGACGTGACGGGCTGCGACGTGCGCATCCGGTCGGATGGACGGATCGAAGCGCTTCATGGGCATGGGATCGCGACCTACGCCGCGTCGGTGCACGTGCCGCAGCGGGTCTTGCGATCCTCGATCGACGTGGCATCCTGTGCTCAAGGAGGTGCTTGATGTATGCGATTCGAGAGTTTGGCAATCCCGTGACCCGAGAGCTGATTGATCTGGCGGCCGAATACGGGCTCGCCCCGGATTTCACCAGGGATGCCCATGCCCACGGTGGCGGTGGGCGCTGTGCGAGGTTCCGGTTCGCGAGCCGAGCCGAGATGTCTCGGTTCCGTGGGTTCCTGATCGAGTGCGGTTTCCAGGCGACGCTGCGCATGGACGATGACGACGAGCGATATCGCCTGGTGTGCTGCGCGGCGGTCGCAGCGTAGCCTGATGCCGATGGCTGCCTACCCCGCCAATCCTCCGGGCCGAATGCTTGTAAGTTGATGCAAGTTGTTGTTTTTGTTTATACGCAATCGCTAGATGACCAACGCGATTTCCGCTGTGCTGGCTGATTGGCACAGCCTTACCGCGCCGCCCTCTCCACTCATGGGTTCGGATTGGCCAGGGGGACAACCTGTTGCACGACACGGCCGGGGAGCGTTTCATCAGTGACTAGCTTACGCCGTTCCACGACTACACAAGACGGTCGCGCATTGAGAGCGGGACCGTCATTTTTCATCCACTCAAAATTCAGGGTCGTCGCAACATTGTGTGGGTGAGACGCTTCGGTGGGCCGCGGATCGTGCGCGCGAAGAGAGCTGGCCCCGTTGATCTGAACAGATTCCAAGGATTGATAAGTGGACCCTGCGGGGTCAGGCTGCTTCGGCCGAAGGCTGATGCAGCGATGCGAAGTACACCACGTCCGGGGTTCGAGCTTGATGGCTCGAGTGCGGCCGGCGCGTGTTGTCGAAGTTGATGTATCGGCCGATGCCTTCGCGGGCCGCGCTCACGGTTTCGTAGGCATGCAAGTAGAACTCCTCGTACTTGATCGAGCGCCACACCCGCTCGATGAACACGTTGTCGCGCCAGCACCCCTTGCCGTCCATCGAAATGAGGATGCCGTGGTCGAGCAGCAAGCCGGTGAACGTGCTGCTGGTGAACTGGCTGCTCTGATCGGTTTTGAAGATCTCGGGCTTGCCGTATCTGGCGATTGCCTCCCCGACCGCCTCGGTGCAGAACGCCGTGTCCATCGAGATCGACAGCCGCCACGCCAGCACGCGCCGGCTGTGCCAGTCGATCACGGCCGCCAGGTAGACGAAGCCGCGCGCCATCGGGATGGAGCTGATGCCCATCGCCCAGACGTGGTTCGAGCGCGTGATCGACAGCGTGCGCAGCAGGTACGGCCAGATCGTGTGACCCGGTGCCTTCTTGCTCGTGTTCGGCTTGCGGTACAGCGCCGTGATGCCCATGCGCCGCATCAGCGTGGTCATGTGCTTGCGACCGACCGTGAAGCCTTCGGCTCTGAGCAGATCGCGCAACATGCGTGCGCAGGCGAACGGCAGTTCCAGATGCAGCTCGTCGATGCGTCGCATCAGCTTGAGGTCGGCATGGCCGATCGGCTCGCTCTCGTAGTACACCGAGCCGCGGCTGATGTTGACGATCTCGGCCTGGCGCGTGATCGGCAGGGGGTAGGTGCGGTCGATCATCGCTTTGCGCTCAGCATGCCGGCCTTGATGAGCGCTCCTTCTAGAAAATCATTCTCCAGTGCCAGCTGGCCGATCTTGGCGTGCAGTACCTTGAGATCAACCGTCGGCTCATCGGGGCGGGACTCAGCGCCGAACACGTCGGCCGCCTTGGCCAGCAGTTGGTTCTTCCTGTCGGTGATCTGGTTGGGGTGCACGTCATGCTGCTGCGCCAACTCGGCCAGCGTCTTGTCGCCGCGTACGGCGGCCAGCGCCACCTTGGCCTTGAATGCCGCTGATACTAAGTCGCGTTCAAACGTATAGAGGTGATCCACTTGAACCCGGTCATTGACTGGGTTCGCGACGAGTCAGCTTCGAGGGATCGCAGTCCAGCGGTGAGGGCGTGCTCGACGGCATCGAGGCCGGCGAAGACGTG
>DAIAZB010000626.1 GCA_027443745.1 Thiomonas sp.
AGCCCAGGTCGACAGCGCCGGACAGCTTCACCAACTGCAGGGCAATCTGGCCCTGGCGCCGCAACGAACGGCGGCAGACACGCTGCCTGCCAAGGTGCCCCCCCGAGGGGCGCAAGCTGATTCCACCGCTCCGGCCGACGCCACTTGGCAGCGGTTGACCCTGACGCCCTCAGCCGACGGCTGGTCCAAGACCCTCACCCCGCTGGCCATGCAGACCCAGACCCGCATGGCCGCCGGCGAAATACGCGGCACGCTGGCCAGCGCGGCGCAAAGCGCCGACCTGCCACCGACCGTGACAGCGCAACTCGGGCGCATCTTTGCCGACCGCCTCAACCTCAAGCGAGACCTGCGT
The DNA here is from genome assembly GCA_027443745.1 of Thiomonas sp. Next base: position 353 of record DAIAZB010000626.1, read on the forward strand.
CGCGGCGACCGCTTCGCCGTGGTGTATGCCATGCACACGCTCGACGGTCGCGGGGTGCGCCCGGGGCGCGTGCTTGCTGCCGAAATCACCAGCCGCGGCAAAAGCGTGCAGGCGTTGTGGTTCGCCCCGCACGGTGCAACCGGGCCGGGCGCGTACTACAGCCCCGAGGGCCACAGCCTGCAGCGCGTGTTTCTCGCTTCGCCCATGCCTGGGAGCCCAATCACCTCGCGTTTCGGCATGCGCTTCGACCCCGTGGTCAAGCGCACGCAGTTGCACGAAGGCATCGATTTTCACGTTGCCGTGGGCACCCCCGTGCGCACCGTGGCCGACGGTCGCGTCGCCAAGGCCGGACTGGAGAACGGCTACGGCAATGTTGTCAAAATCGACCATCCCGGCGGCTTCGAGACGGTTTACGCCCATCTCAGCAAGCTCGACGTGCGCACCGGCCAGCAGGTCACGGCGGGCCAGGTCATCGCCAAATCCGGCAACACCGGTTGGTCCACCGGACCGCATCTGCACTTCGAGTTCCACGTCGAGGGCCGCGTCGTCGACCCGCTGACCATGGCGCGCTACGTGCCGCCGAGCCAGGCCCTGCCGGTAGGCGAGAAGGCCGCCTTCTTCGCCGCAACGTCGGCGATGCGCACCCAGCTCGCGCAGGCCGCCGGCAGCGACGACGCGGTGCGGCTGGCGCGTGTCGACTGAATCCGGGCCAGGCCCTGGCCATTTCATCGGCCTGATGTCGGGCACCTCGCTCGACGGGGTGGACGGCGTGCTGCTCGACAGCGCCGCAGGCGCTAAGCCCCGCGTGCGCGCCCATGCCGCACGCGCCTTTCCCGCCGCATTGCGCCAGGCATTGCTGGCGCTGAACACTTCCGGCCCCGACGAACTCCACCGCGGCGCCCTCGCCGCGCAGCAACTCGCCGAACTCTACGCCGATGTCGTTGCCGCCCTGCTGCGCGACACCGGCCTGAAGGCTGGCGACATCCGCGCCATCGGCGCGCATGGCCAGACCGTGCGCCACCGCCCTGAGCTGGGCTACACCGTCCAGTTGGGTGCCCCGGCACTGCTGGCGGAGCGCAGCGGCATTGCCGTGGTGGCCGACTTCCGCAGCCGCGACGTGGCCGCCGGCGGGCAGGGCGCGCCGTTGGTGCCCGCGTTCCATCGCGCCGTGTTCGCCGAGCCCGGCGCCGACGTTGCCGTACTCAACCTCGGCGGCTTCGCCAATCTCAGCCTGCTGTTCGCCGATGGCCGCACCCTCGGCTTCGACACCGGCCCGGGCAATGTGCTGCTCGACCATTGGGCGCAGCGCCACACCGGGCAGGCCTTCGACGCCCAAGGCGCCTGGGCCGCGAGCGGTGCGGTGCAGGCCGATCTGCTGCGGCAGTGTCTGGCCGATCCCTACTTTGCCCGCCCCGCTCCCAAAAGCACCGGCCGCGACGATTTCCACGCCAACTGGCTCGACCGCCAACTGGCGCGCCTGCCGCAGCCCCCCGCGCCGCAAGACGTGCAGGCCACCCTCTCGGCCCTGACGGCGCACAGCGTGGCCGACGCCCTGCAGCGCGCCATGCCCGGCGTGTCGCGCCTGCTGGTGTGCGGCGGCGGGGCGCGCAATGCCGACCTGCTGCGCAGGCTGCAGACCGCTCTCGGCCCCGTGTCGTGCAGCCTGAGCGACACACAGGGCATTCCGGCCGAACAGGTGGAGGCAGCCGCCTTCGCCTGGCTGGCGCAGCAGGCCTTGCAAGGCCTGCCGGGCAACCTCCCCGCCGTCACCGGAGCCGCCGGGCCACGCGTCCTCGGCGCCCTCTACCCGGCCTGAGCGTATTCCAGCAGCCCGATAGCTTCTGGAATGCAGGGGTCGAATGTCTGGTCGGGCCGGGTCAAGCATCGGCACGCCCCTCGCCTGCCGTTGGCGCTCTGCTTGAGCGAAGGGTCAGGCGTCGAACTCGCTGAAGAACGAGTGATTGATTTCATATGTGGTGACGGCCCTTAACCCGAGTTCGAGGTTCTCCAGCATGTCAACCAACTTCTCGCCGTCGATGAGTTCTATGGGCGGCACTCCGTCTCGTGATGCTTCGCGCCTAGCTTCGGCGGTGAACGAGCCCGTTGTGATGATGATGCCCTTGTCTGCTCGCCCCGCCATTGCTCCACGGAAGTCTCGAACGTGCGATGGCGACACCGACTTGGTATACCGCTTGCACTGGAACAAGACCTTGAACGAGACAAGTGGATTGATCTGGAGCGTTCCGTAGCCGTCGATGCCTTCGTCGCCACTTTGGCCGGTGACGATGACCTGAGTGAATCCTGCTTCGCGGAGCAACCGCTGGGACAAGCGTTCGAAGCCAGCTGGCGGCAGGTGCAGGAGCAGCTTGATCGTTTCGGCCCTGTAGTCTGACGAGGGTGCGCCAGTAGCTTCTGCGACTGCTTCAGCGATGGGTTCATCTTCCGCTGCTTTGGCCTTTCGCTGCTCTTGAAATATCTTGACCCAGCGGAGGAATATCTCGCGAGACTGTGGCAGCGTAAGCGTCGTTGCGCGGCCTCTCTCAGTCAGGCTCCAAACCCCGCGTTTGGACGAGTCGAGGAGACCTTCGCGCACCAGGTAGAAGCGAGCCCAGGCGACTTGATTTCTGAATCTTGAATCGCCAGATGGCAGCAGATCATTCTGAACCTCGTCCGAGAGGGCGAGGTCTGTTGCGATTTGTTCAGTGACTTCGTCGGGCTTCCCGGAGCCACCGAGCTTCCTCAGTGCGTCTAGGACTGGCCCGAAGTACCGTACGAACAGTGCGCCTTCGTCGCTCTTGCGTTTAGCCATGGCGGAATGGTCGGCTTGGATCTATTGAACGCAAAAAAAACCGCCCGAGCGGGTGGCTTGCTTGCAGCGCGGGGAACTCAGGTCGAGAACGACGAGCCGCAGCCGCAGGTGGTGGTGGCGTTGGGGTTCTTGATGACGAATTGCGCGCCTTCCAGCCCTTCCTTGTAGTCGATCTCGGCACCGGTGAGGTATTGCAGGCTTACCGCATCGATCAGCAAGGTGACGCCGTTCTTGGCCAATTGCAGATCATCGTCGTTCACAGCTTCATCGAAGGTGAAGCCATACTGGAAGCCGGAGCAGCCGCCACCCTGGACGAACACGCGCAGCTTGAGGTCGGCGTTGCCTTCCTCGTCAATCAGTTCCTTGACCTTGGCCGCGGCGCTGTCGGTGAACAGCAGCGGGCTGGGCATCTCGGCCGTGGCGGCTGAAGGGGCAATGCTGTCTTGTACGACTGCGCTCATGGTGTTCTCCTGGCTGGAAACACTATTTTAGGCTGCGGCGGCATGAGCCCGGGCGGGCGGCGTGAAATGCCACCACCGGCCTCGGGGCGCTCGGGTTCAGGGTAGCAGCGCCAGTCCGCCCAGGCCCATGGTCTCGTCAAGCCCGAACATCAGGTTCATGTTTTGCACCGCCTGGCCCGAGGCCCCTTTGGTGAGGTTGTCTTGCGTCACCAGCAGCATGGCGGTGTCGGGCGTGGGTTTGTGCACAGCCAGGCGCAAAACATTCGCGCCACGCACGCTGCGAGTGTCCGGTGTGCTTCCTGCCGGAAGCACATCGACGAAGGGTTCGTTGGCGTAGAACTGCGTGTACAAATCCTGCAAATCCGGCTTTTGTCCTTCGGGCGTGAGGCGCGCATAGAGCGTGCTGTGCATGCCGCGAATCATCGGGACCAGATGCGGCACGAACAGGCAATGCAGGGCAGGGTCGGCATCGCCCAGGCCCGCGATGCGGCGTAGTTCCTGGTTGATTTCCGGCCCGTGGCGATGGCCCTTGACGCCATAGGCCTTGAAATTGTCCGAAGCTTCGCTGAACAGCAGGCCGAGTTCCGCCTTGCGTCCCGCGCCGGACACTCCCGAGGCGCAATCGGCGATGAGGTGCGCGCCGTCCACCAGCCCCGCCGTGCGCAGCAGCGGGGCGAAACCGATTTGCACCGTGGTGGGGTAGCAGCCCGGGTTGGCGACGATACGCGCCTTGCGGATGGCGTCGCGGTTGAGTTCGGGCAGGCCGTAAACGGCTTCGGCCAGCAAATCCGGGCAAGTGTGCGGCATGCCGTACCAATGCTCGAACGCGGCGGTGTCGCGCAGGCGGAAGTCGGCGGCCAGATCGATGATGCGCACCCCGGCTGCCAGCAGGCTGCGCGCCTGGGCCATGGCCACACCGTGCGGAGTGGCGAAGAACACCAGGTCGCACTGCGTCAGCGGCGCATCGTCGGGGGTTGAAAAGCGCAGATCGGTGTGGCCGCGAAGGCTTGGAAACATCTCCGCCACGGCCTGGCCGGCTTCCTTGCGCGAGGTGATGGCGATCAGTTCGGCTTGCGGGTGGCGCAGCAGCAGGCGCAGCAGTTCCACGCCCGTGTAGCCTGTGCCGCCAACAATTCCGATCCGCACTGCGCTCACTCCATCACCCCCGTCTATCGAAGGCATCCATGGTAACGGGCGGCGGCTGGCGCTGCACCGGCCTGAAGTGACGAGCCGCTGCGGATGCCGACGGATCTTGCTTGGCGCCGGACGAGTCCAGGGTTTGGGTTTGCGCCTGTCCGGAGCGAATGCGGCAAGCATGAAAAAGCCCGTCTCGCGGACGGGCTTTCCTGGATCGCGGCGAAGTCGCCTGGCGCCGCGATCGCTCCTGGCTTGCGGCTTAGCGCTTGGAGAACTGCTTGCGACGGCGCGCGCCGTGCAGGCCAACTTTCTTGCGCTCCACTTCGCGGGCGTCGCGGGTGACGAAACCTGCGTTCGACAGCGCCGACTTGAGCGCCGCGTCGTAGTCGATCAGCGCCCGGG
>DAIAZB010000627.1 GCA_027443745.1 Thiomonas sp.
ATTTCCTCGGGGTAGTAGAACTCCACTCTATTCATGGTTTTCTGCGGCCCCAGTGGATACAGCGCCGACACCACCAGCACATGGGGGTACCACTCCACCATGATGTTGGGGTACAGCGTGAGCCAGATGGCGCCATGCTCAGGTGGCACGCCGTCGCGGAAATTCAGCACCGCCTCGTGCCACTTGGCATACGCTGCACTGCCAGCCTTGCGCAGCGCATTGTTGATGCCCACCGCCTGCACGCTGAATTCGTGGCCGAACTGCCAGGTCAGGTCGTCGCAGGTCACGAACTGGCCTAGACCAGGATGGAATGGGCCGACGTGATAGTCCTCCAGATACACCTCGATGAAGGTTTTCCAGTTGTAGTCGCACACATGATGTTCGATGTGGTCGAGTACATGGCCGCTGAAATCGAAAGCCTGTGCTTTGTCCAGCCCCCAGAGTGCATGGGAAACGTCGAAGCCATTGCGCTCGAACAGCAGGCCGTTCCATCGCTGCGGTCGTTCGTAGCGTTGCAGATGCAAGCAAGGATCCTGGCCGAAGTGCGGCGCGCCGATCAGCTCGCCGTCAAGCTTGTAGGTCCAGCGGTGCAGCGGACACACAATGTTGCGCCCCGTTTGGCCGCGGCCTTTGAGCATCACGGCCTGGCGATGGCGGCACACATTGGAGAGCAAGTCGACATCGCCCTGGACATTGCGCACCAGGGCGCGGCCTTCGCCTTCCTGGGGCAGGGCGAAATAGTCGCCTGGGTTGGGCAAGGCCAGTTCGTGTCCGAGATAGCGGGGCCCGGCATCGAAGATGAGTTGTTTCTCCTTCGCATACAGCTCGGCGTCAAAATATGCCGTGACCGGCAGTTGGGTTTTGCTCGGGGCCAGATGCACACTCAAATCCGACATGATGGGCTTGTCATCTCCTGAAAAATCAATCCATGAACGGCGGGGCGATTCTAGACCGGACCCGTCGAGGGGGTTGAGGAGCAGGCGGGTCCGGTGTTTCGCCGCTACCCATAAAATGGAAAGCTCTGAATTCTCATCACGATCCGTCGCCTTGAGCCGAGCCGCCTGGCCCGAAAAAGCCGGGCCAGCGGTGACGCAACCACTCGCATGAATGCCAACCCGCGCAAACCCATCCAAGCCGACAGTCCTCCTGAAAGCTATGAGCAGGCTGTCGTGGAACTGGAGCGGCTCGTCTTGCAGCTTGAATCCGGACAGATGAGCCTGGACGACATGCTCAAGTCCTATCAGCGTGGATCGACCCTGCTGCGTTACTGCCGCGAAAAACTGGAATCGGTCGAGCAGCAGATCCAGATCCTGGACGGCGCCGAACTCAAGCCCTATACAGGCGACCGCTCGGCAGGAAGCTGACGGCATGTCCAGATCCTCCACCTTGCAGGCTGCGGACCTGTCCGGCCCCGAACAGAGCGACGCCGCTTGTCCGGCCTTGCCACTCCAGACCATGAGCTCTTACAGCTCTTTTCAGGCCTGGGCCGACTTGCGTAAGCGCCGGATCCAGGCACTGATCGACGCCCATCTTCCACTGCAAACTGCCACCAACCCTCCTCTGGCGGAGGCGATGCACTACGCCGCCGCTTTGGGGGGCAAACGGATCAGGCCCATGCTGGTCTGGGCTGCCGGCGAATGCTTCGATGCCGATCCCCAAGCCATGGACGCAGCCGCTTGCGCCGTGGAATTGGTGCATGCTTATTCCCTGGTGCATGACGATCTACCCTGCATGGACAACGATGTGTTGCGCCGTGGGCAACCCACGACGCACGTGAGGTTCGGCGAGGCCACGGCGCTGCTGGCCGGTGACGCCCTGCAGGTGCGGGCATTCGAGGTGCTGACCTCCAACCCGCAGATTCCCGCCTGCATTCAGGCCAGGCTGTGTGCCTTGCTCGCCACCGCCGCAGGCGTCAGCGGCATGGCGGGCGGGCAGGCGCTCGACCTCGCGGCAACGGGCCGGCATCTGGAGGTCGAGGCTTTGAGCGACATGCACCGCCGCAAGACCGGGGCCTTGCTCAAAGCCAGCCTGCTGATGGGCTTGGCCTGCGTCGAGCCCGACCATGTGCAGGCCAACGAGCTCAGGCGCGCGGTAGCCATTCTCGGCGACTACGCCGATGCGATTGGCCTGGCCTTCCAGGTGGTGGACGATGTGCTCGACGCCAGTGTCGACTCCACCACGTTGGGCAAGACAGCGGGCAAGGATGCCGCGCAGCACAAGGCCACGTTCGTCACCTTGCTCGGGCTGCATGCGGCCCGGGATCTGGCGCGGCAACTGCTGGGCCAGGCGCTGCAGGCGCTCGACACCCTGTCGAGCACACGCCGGCAGCGCGCCGAGCCCCTGGCCGAACTGGCGCGGCGCATCGTCACCAGGAGCCATTGAGCATGGACTTGCTGGAACGCATTCAAGATCCGCACGACTTGCGTCGGCTTCAACCCGAACAATTGCCGCAATTGGCACAGCAACTGCGCCAATTCATCCTGGACACGGTCTCGCGCACCGGTGGGCATCTTTCATCCAACCTCGGCACGGTCGAACTGACCGTGGCATTGCACTACGCGTTCGACACCCCGCACGACCGCCTGGTGTGGGACGTGGGGCACCAGACTTATGCCCACAAGATTCTCACTGGGCGGCGCGAGCAGATGGGCACATTGCGCCAACTCCACGGTTTGTCCGGCTTCCCGCGCCGCGAAGAATCTCCGTACGACAGTTTTGGCACCGCACATTCCTCCACGTCCATCTCGGCCGCGCTGGGCATGGCCCTGGCCGCGCAGCACAAAGGCGAACGCCGCAAGGTGGTGGCAGTGATCGGCGACGGCGCCATGACCGGCGGCATGGCCTTCGAGGCGCTGAACAACGCCGGTGTGCATCCCGAGGCCGATCTGCTGGTCGTGCTCAACGACAACGACATGTCGATCTCCGCCCCCGTCGGGGCACTCAACCGGTATCTGGCGCGTCTGCTGTCCGGCCGCTTTTACGCCCATGCACGCGATGCCGCCAAGCAGGTGCTGAAAGTCGCGCCGCCACCCTTGTTCGAACTCGCGCGGCGGCTGGAAGAGCATGCCAAGGGCCTGGTCGCGCCAGGAACCTTGTTCGAGGAATTTGGTTTCGACTATGTCGGTCCAATCGACGGCCATGACCTCAACGCTCTGATTCCGACCCTGGAGAATCTGCGAGAACGCACCGGTCCGCGATTGCTGCATGTGGTCACGAAAAAGGGCTACGGCTACAAGTTGGCCGAGGCCGATCCCATTACCTACCACGGCCCTGGGCGCTTCAACCCGGCCGAAGGCATCAGGCCGCCAGCGGTTGCGCCCAAGCCGACTTACGCTCAGGTCTTCGGCCAGTGGCTGTGTGACATGGCGAGGCAAGATGAGCGCCTCGTGGCCATCACCCCGGCCATGTGCGAGGGCTCAGGCCTAGTGGAATTCGCCAAGCTCTTTCCTGAGCGCTATCACGACGTGGGCATCGCCGAGCAGCATGCCGTGACTCTCGCCGCCGGCATGGCCTGCGAGGGCTTGAAGCCCGTGGTCGCCATCTATTCCACGTTTCTGCAGCGGGCCTACGACCAGGTCATTCACGATGTGGCGATTCAGCGCCTGCCCGTGCTGTTTGCCATCGACCGTGCCGGCGTGGTCGGTGCCGATGGCGCAACGCATACCGGCGCTTTCGACATCCCGGCCCTGCGCTGCTTGCCCGGTTTGACCGTGATGGCGCCCGCTGATGAGTTGGAGTGCCGACAAATGTTGTCCACCGGTTTCGCCCTGGACGGACCCGCTGCCGTGCGCTACCCGCGCGGAGCCGGCATTGGGGCGCAAGTCGACCGATCCACCATCGATGCCATGCCTCTGGGGTGCGCCCAACTGCGGCGCGAATCGCAGGCCGGAGCGGGTCACCGCATCGCCATCCTGGCATTTGGTCCGGTGTTGTACGCGGCCCTGCAGGCGGCCGAGGCGCTGGATGCGAGCGTGATCAACATGCGCTTCATCAAGCCGCTGGACGTGGACATGCTGCGCCGCATGGCATTGGGTCACGATGCCCTGATCACGGTCGAGGAGGGCACGGTGCTGGGAGGGGCAGGCACCGCCTGTCTGGAAGCCTTGCAAAGCCTGGGGCTGCAAATCCCCTTGCTCAGTCTCGGCTTGCCGGATGCCTGGCTGGAGCATGGCGACCCCACGCAAATCATGGCCGCCTGCGGCCTGGATGCAGCCGGTCTCTTGCGCAGCATCCGCGCTCGCTTTCCGAATGCTGGTGGCAAGGAGCCGGAGCCGCGCAGACGCGCAGCCAACGATTGACGCCGTGACGTCGCAGTCAGCGTTTGCGGGTCCATCCGTATCGGATGCGATGCGGCGGCATGTCCAACGTGATTCCTGATCAGTCACAGGGAATGCCGAAGTCACGATAATCCTGAATGAATAAGTCAACAAATCGCATGTCCAGGTCTGACCCCAGACCAGCCCGACCATGAACAAACCATTCGAAGCCATCCCAGACATTCAGAGCACGACCGACACCCGCCACATTCCGATCCAGCGCGTCGGCATCAAGAGCTTGCGTTATCCCTTGAGCGTGCGCATGGCCGATGGCAGCAACCAGTCCACCGTGGCCATGGTGGATGCCGATGTGGCTTTGCCCGCCGAGCAAAAGGGCACGCATATGTCACGCTTCATTGAGATCCTCGAAGCCATCGCCGCACCACTGGACTATGCCGGACTCATTGCACTTGCTCAGACCATGCGGCTGCGTCTTCAGGCCGATATTGGGCGGCTCGAATTGCGTTTCCCCCTGTTCGTGCGCAAGGCGGCTCCCGTCAGCGGTGTGCAGAGCCTGATGGACTACGAAGCCGCCTGGATCGTGCAGGTGCAAGGGGAGCACGCGCAGGTGACCGCGCGCGTGCAGGTGCCGGTCAAGGCACTCTGCCCATGTTCCAAGGAAATTTCCGAATACGGTGCGCACAACCAGCGCTCGCACATCACCATCACGGCGCGACTCAAGGCGCCTGTCGCCTTCGAGCAACTCATCCGCATGGCCGAGGAAGAAGCTTCCTGCGAAATCTGGGGTCTCCTGAAGCGCCCGGACGAGAAATTCGTCACCGAGCGCGCCTACGAAAACCCGAAATTCGTTGAGGATCTGGTGCGCGACGTGGCTGTGCGCGTGCAGAGCGACGCGCGCATCGGCAACTATGTGGTCGAGGCCGAGAATTTCGAATCCATTCACAATCACTCGGCTTACGCGCGGATCGAGCGGGTCTGAGTATCCGCAGCAGTCCTCGAGGCTGCTCTCCTCCCGGAGGGACAACAGGACAACTCTTGGGGGGCCTTCGTCACCTCAATGCAGGTGTCGCGAACCCAACTCGTCCAATCGCTGCAGACGCGTGGTGCAAACTCAGGCTGATTTCAGCAAGGCTTTGACACGTGCCGAGGCGACGGCCATATCGGCACGGCCCGCCAGGCGCGTCTTGAGCGGCCCCATCACCTTGCCGAGGTCTTGCGGTGTAAGGGCGCCGACCTCGTTCATCACGGCATGGATTTCCTGGTCAAGTGCGTCGCCGCTCAGCCGTGCCGGCAAGTAGGGTTGGAGGACGGTGATTTCCAGGCGTTCCTTCGCCGCGAGGTCTTCGCGGCCGCCGGCTTCGAACTGGCTGATGGAATCGCGGCGTTGCTTGATCATCTTGTCGAGAATGGCAACGACGGCGGCATCGTCGGGTTCCACACGCTCGTCGACTTCTTTCTGCTTGATCGCCGCCAACAGCATGCGAATGGTGCCAAGGCGATCCGTTTCCTTGGCGCGCATCGCAGCCTTCATGTCATCTTGAATGCGTGATTTGAGATTCATCATGGCAACAAGCCCGCAAATTTGAGGCCCAGCGGGCAGAATTCAGCATTCATCAAGACAAAAACCACAACCTGAACCCGTGCCTGGGCTCAGCATGGCTGATAGCCCGCCAGGAAAGCCCAAGGGTTCAATACAGACGTTTGGGCAGCATGTGGCTGCGAATGCGCTTGTAGTGACGCTTGACGGCGGCAGCTTTCTTGCGTTTGCGCTCGGCAGTGGGCTTTTCATAGAACTGGCGAGCCCGCAGGTCCGTCAGCAGGCCGAGTTTTTCAATCGTGCGCTTGAATCGGCGCAGTGCAACATCGAAGGGTTCATTTTCTTTGATGCGAATCGTGGTCATTGCAAATTACTACCTTTCAGCAAAGTCCGAGCAAAGCTCGGCTGGATTGGACGAAATAAACTTGTGAAGTATAACGGTTCGGACTGATTTTTGAGGATCAGCCATCTTGGATGTTGGCGCTACCCGGCGCTCAGGGTTGAAAATCGGCCCAAAATGTGCCCATCACACCACACGACCCTGCGTTATGCCAAAGAATATGGATGAATCGATGCGTCCACCGGAACCCGAGGCCATGGCCAAGCAGCTACCCGGCCCCATCCGCGTTCTCGGTTTGGAGACGTCGTGCGATGAAACCGGGATTGCTGTGTATGACAGCCGGGATGGTCTTCTGGCGCATGCCTTGCATTCGCAAGTGGTCATGCACCAGGCCTACGGCGGCGTGGTGCCCGAGTTGGCGTCCCGCGACCATATCGCGCGAACACTACCTCTGCTGCAGCAGACCTTG
>DAIAZB010000628.1 GCA_027443745.1 Thiomonas sp.
CCAGACGCCAAAAAGCCCGAGTGGCGTGAACCACTCGGGCCTTGAAACTGGCGTCCCCTAGATTTGCACAGACTCGCCACGAGTTGGCGCGAGGAGCGAGCTGGGAGGTCGTACTACCGCTGAAGGCGGTGCGGAAACGACAAGACCCTCAGGCATGAATCCCGGCTCACGCCGGCGCAGCATGGCGCCGGATCTCGGCCAGGAACTCGTTCCCGATGTGCTCCCTGGCCAACTTCGTGTCGGAGTGAGCCTGCAGATTCATCCAACTCTGCGCATCGGTCCCGAAGAACGCCGCCAGGCGCACCGCCGTGTCGGCCTTTCGTGCTTGTCGACAGTGCCCCCACGATCGACATGGAACTTCTGAACGATCGCGTGTCTCCAAGTAGCTTTTGGCCGCGTGAACCCGGGCGATGCGTTGCGCGGGGAACCGGAAACCTGCGTTGGTCAGCTCGCGACTTACGTTCATTTCCCAGGACATTTTTCGACTTCCGCACCCATACCCTGATGTTGACTGCGTGATCTGTTCGTTGATGATGCATGACATCCTTGGGCACCTCACGTGCGCTGGTTTTCCAGCTTGGCTGCAGAAATCCTTTCCATCATTGCAGCACATCATCGTGGTCGACACATTACAACCCGATGAGCACATCGGTTCGAGCACGGCGATATTCATCAATGGCTTTACGTTGATTCACGCACTGATGAATGTCGAATTGCATCCGCGCACCACTTATGAGGCGGCGCTTGCCGGCAACGGGCTGGAGCTTGTGTCGAGCCGCGAGATTTCGGGCATCCCGAGCACTTGGATGTTCATTGCGAGGGTCGAATAATGGAACTGAAAACCATCCTCACCGGCATCACGCCATCGGGCACGCCACACCTCGGCAACTACATCGGCATGATCAAGCCGGCCGTCGCCATGAGCGCCGAGGACGGCCCGAACTGCTACTACTTCATCTCCGACCTTCACGCGCTGGTCAAGTGCCACGACGCCGAACGCGTCGGGCGTTTCACACTGGAAATCGCCGCGGCATGGCTCGCGCTCGGTCTCGACCCGGAGCGGGTCCTGTTCTATCGCCAATCCAGGGTGCCGGAAATCGCCGAGCTGCACTGGATGCTCAGCTGCGTCACCCCGAAGGGATTGCTGAACCGCGCGCACGCCTACAAGGCGCTGCGCGAGCGCAACACGTCCGGCGGCGCCGACGCGGACACCGACGTATCGCTCGGCCTGTTCTCCTACCCGGTGCTGATGGCGGCCGACATCCTGCTGTTCGACGCGGACTTCGTTCCCGTGGGCAAGGATCAGGTGCAGCATGTCGAAATCGCACGCGACATCGCGGGTTCCTTCAACGCCCGCTATGGCTTGCACTTTCGCCTTCCCCGCGCGATGGTGGGCGACGCGCAAAGCCTTCCGGGCCTGGACGGCCGGAAGATGAGCAAGAGCTACGGCAACACCATTCCGATCTTCTGTCCGGTCGACGAATTGCGTCGATCCATCCGCAAGATCAAGACCAGTTCCCTGTCTCCGGGAGAGCCCAAGGACTGGCGATCATGCACGCTGTTCGAGCTCTACCGCGGCTTCGCCGACGCGGACGAGATCGCGTCGATGATGCGCCGCTACGAGGCCGGCATCGGTTGGGGCGACATGAAAGACATCCTGGTCGACACCCTCGAACGCCACCTGTCCGGCCCCAGGACCCTGTACCGGGATTACCTGGAACACCCGCAACGCATCGAGGCTGTTCTGGACCAGGGGGAAGAGCGCGTTCGCCGCATCGCCCATGCGCGCATGCAAGGCATCCGGCGAGCCGTTGGCTTGGGCCGCCCTGTCTCCGCGGCACCCGCCGCCATGGATTCGGCATCGGCACGCCACGGCTCCGTCGCTTGAGCTTCGCGCCAGCAGCACCTGCCCGTTGTCAGACGCCAAAAAGCCCGAGTGGCGTGAACCACTCGGGACTTGAAACTGGCGTCCCCTTGATTTGCTCACTCTCGCCACGAGTTGGCGCGTCACGTGCCACGCTGGACGGTGGAAGTCGCCGTGAAGCCGCGCCGAACACGGGGTCGCTGACCTTCGGCCTGCCCTCACCGGCTCGCGGTTCCGTTCGCATCCAGCCTATCCAGAATGGCCAGGGCCTGGCCCGCGTCACCGCGTGCGGCCAAGGCCTTGAAACGCACTTCCACATCGGCGGCCGTGATGGCCTGGATGCTCATTTCCTCGATGAGATTGTTCACGCTCAGCTTGGGCGAGCGTGCCAGGGTCTTCAAGCGTTCGGCCGTGTCATCCGGCAGTCGAATCGTGGGTGTGCTCATGCCCCGGCGGCCACCCAAACTGCTCCACCTGGCCGGGGTGATCTGAGCCGCTGATCGCGGCGACGGCGACCACCTCGGGGCCAGCCGGCAGGACGTTACTTTCCTCTCCTTCAACGTCGAGGGAGAGGCACGGGAGTGAACGTCTTGAAGCCGCATCTGCAAACCACCATCCGCACGCTGCTGGAGGCCGGCGCCACGCAGCGAGAGATCGAGCGCGTCACCGGCATCTCGCGCCACACCATCCGGGCCTGGCAGCAGCGCTTCG
>DAIAZB010000629.1 GCA_027443745.1 Thiomonas sp.
GGGTGCCGGCCTCGCGGTGGTGTTGCAGGACAACGGCGGCGATGACCTCACGTTGACGGGCAACGGAGCATTCACCTTCGCCACGCAGATCGCCGCCACGGCCACCTACAGCGTCACGGTCAAGACGCAGCCCAGCGGGCAGACCTGCACAGTAACCAACGGCTCTGGCACGGTCGGCACGGCCCCGGTCCTCAACGTGAGCGTCATTTGCGTGAGTCAATCCGTCTCGTTCGCCAATCCGGGTTCTGCCACCTGGACCGTGCCCGCCGGTGTGACGTCGATCCGTGTTGTCGCTACAGGCGGCGCGGGTGGCGGCGACAACTACCGCTACGGACTCGGCGAAGGCGGAAACGGCGCCGTGGTGACCACCACCCTCGGCGTGGCGCCCGGGCAGGTTTTGAGCCTGGTCGTCGGGGGCGGGGGTGCGCCGGGCGGTGGCGCAGGACAGATCCTCGGTGCGACGAACTATGGAGGCGGTGCGGGAGGCGGATCGACGAATGTCGATGCGGGCGCAGCAGTGCAGATCATCGCCGGAGGGGGCGGGGGTGGCTATGCAAACGGCTCTACTTTCTACAACACGGGCGGCAATGGCTGCGGCAATGGATTTGCCGGTGGCAATGGCAACGACTTATCAGCTGGGGACACCCCTGGCGCTGGCGGCGGGAACGGCGTTGGCGGCATAGGAAGCCAGAGCGCCAACGGAACGACTGTCAACGGTAGCAATGGAGGAAGCGGCAGCGGCGGGCCCGGTGGGTTCGGCGGGCCCAACCTGTTCGGCGGTTCGGGGGGGACGGGCATCGGCCCGGGGTCGGGTGGGGAAGGTGGCCCATCCCTTTCCTCATCGACCCTGGCGCAGATCTTCGGCGCCGGCGGCGGTGGCGGCTATGGCGGCGGCGGTGGCGGAAATGGTTTGCAAGGCGGTGCCGGCGCGGGCGGCAGCGTGGGTCCGAGTGGCAGCACCTGCACGGTCGGCACCAACGGCGGTATGCGCGGCCCCGGAGGCAATGGGTCGATCGTGATCACGTATTGACCGGTCCCGTTTCAGGGGGCACCGAATCGAGACGAGCCGAGACCAAAAATCAAGGGCTTGGCGCGTCTCGCAAGCGTCTCCTGCTTGAGGATGCCCGGTAGGTGCCCTGGTGAGCGAGTGGCGAGAAACCGTGTCGGTGACTCGCCGTATCGTTTCCAGAAAACTCCTCCGTGGGTCGAAACGACCCGTCGCCGATCACGCAGCGCAGGCCTCGCCCCATGGGCGTGCACTGAACGCCCCGCGTCCGTGCGTCCTGCACCCGTTCACCGCGTGCGGTCGATTCAGGCACCCGTTCCAGGCGGCCCATGGGCCTTTGTCGCTCCAACCCTGGATTGAAAAGTGGCATGGACTTTGCATGACTCATTCGGCACGAGCAGGGCGGGGGTCCGCCCACGGCTGATTGACGTTTGACGGGATGGCCAAGCTTGCGGCTCCTACACGAAGCGCCTGACCCGAGAGCTGCCCTGCCTCGTCGAGAGAGGACACACAGGAACAAAAGCCCGGGAGATGCGCGACACGCCGACGCCCGTGCCTGGAGCACAACGATCAACAGCGGAGCCGCACCATGTTGACCCCTCGACGCATCGTCATGCCGCCTGCGCCCCGCGCGCAGCGCATTGATGGCGGCCTTCCGCAGAACCCCGCAGCGCTGAACGCCAGAGCCATCGCTTGCGCGAGAGTCCATCGGTGTTCACTCTATTCAAGGAAAAATCCATGTCCGCAATTGCCAGTCCGCAGCAAACCGTGGCCACATCCGGCACGGAATTGAAAGGCCGTTGGATTCAACTTGCACTGGGCGTGTTGTGCATGATGGCCATTTCCAGTCCTCAGTATGTCTGGGCGCTCTTCACCAAGCCGCTGTTGGGCCAGGTTGGTGGCAGCCTGGCCCAACTCCAGGTGACGTTCTCCATTCTCATCGTGCTGCAAACCTTCTTCTCCCCGTTCCAGGGATTTCTGGTCGATCGGTTCGGCCCCAGATTGCTGCTGTCTCTGGGCGCCTTGCTCACCGGACTGAGCTGGGTTTTGTCGGCCCATGCGCACAGCATGACTCACCTGTATCTCACCTATGGGCTGCTGGGTGGGCTGGGCACCGGCATCGTCTATGTCGGCGTGGTCGGGCTGATGGTCCGCTGGTTTCCGCAGCGGCGTGGTTTTGCTGTCGGCATGGTTGCCGCGGGCTATGGCTTCGGCGCCATTCTCACGACCTTGCCGATCGCCTCCAGCCTGGCCTCGGTCGGCTACGCCCAGACCCTCACCCTGTTTGGCGCCATCATCGGTGTCGTCGGCCTGATTGCTGCGCAAGGTATCAAGCGGCCTCCCGGCTACACGGCTCTGTTGTCGGGCCAGTCCGTGCAAAAGTCGGCTGGTGTCGGGCCCGGCGCCATGCTGAAGACGCCCGTGTTCTGGCTGATGTTCGCGATGATGACCATGATGTCCACCTCGGGGCTCATGGTGATTTCGCAGATGGGCGCATTCGCCAAGGATTTCGGCGTGGCCAGCGTCCTGGTCTGGGGCATGGCTGCGCTGCCGCTGGCCCTGACCATCGATCGATTCACCAATGGGTTGACGCGCCCCTTTTTCGGCTGGGTGTCCGACCGCATTGGCCGCGAAAACACCATGGCCCTTGCCTTTGGGCTTGAAGCGATGGCCATGTTCGCCTGGCTCGGCCTGCGCAGCGATCCGTTGTGGTTCGTATTGCTGTCGGGTGTGGTCTTTTTTGGCTGGGGTGAGATTTTCTCCCTGTTCCCCTCGACCTTGACGGACACCTTTGGTGCCCGTCACGCCACCACGAACTACGGCTTCCTCTACATGGCCCAGGGTGTCGGTTCGATCCTCGGCGGCCCGATCGCCGCGCTGGTGCACCAAGCTACCGCAAGCTGGGTACCGGTCTTCGGCATGATGATCGGTTTGGACATGGCCGCGGCATTGCTCGCACTGTTTGCGCTCAAATCCTTGCGAGCCCGTTACATGGCGGCGCGTTGAGGCGGAGACGCACGGCTTGCCGGCTACGACGATGCCCCAGCTCCCTTAGCCGACGGGACCTGCATGCGAACCGGCCTCAGCCCGCAGCCGCCAGGTAGGCCCGCCACCCGCCGAACGCCGTGATGTCCCGTGCGCCGTCGATACCGATGCCCTCGCAGATGAAGCCGGCGACCGCACTGCCGTCTTCGAGCTGCAGGCGACCGATGCCAAGAGGTGCCGGGATGCCTGCGACGAAGGAGCCGAAGTTGGTGGCGGGCAATTCCCACACTTCGCAGGCTATCGCGGCGCCACGGCCGGCGACGCGGATCAGGCCAGGGCGTTTGCCGTCGGGCAGGGCGTAGAGCTTGTAGTGCGGCGCCGTGCGTGTTTCGAGTAGGCGCCGCGCACCGCGCGAGGTGAGTTGTGCGTTGAGCGGCAGGCCGCTGAGGTGGGCGCCGACCAAGGCGACGCGCACCTGGCCGCTGGGCACGGCGGGCGTGGTCGGGACGCTCGGGGCCAATTCCCCGATGGCCGGCGCCGCGGTTTCGACCGCGCCGCAAAGCAGCCCCCGGTCGTGCTGCCAGCGTGCCGCGAGATGCAGCAACGGCACGTCCTGGTGCGCCGGCGCGAACAGCGTGGCGCCGAACGGCAGCCCGTCGCCGCGGAACCCGGCGGGCACCGCGATGGCGGCGTAGTCCAGCAGGTTCATGAAGTTGGTGTACAGGCCGAGGTCGGTGTTGCGCGCGATGGGCTCGGCCAACATCTGCGCCCGGGTATAGATGGTGCCCGCGGTCGGCGTGACCACGCAGTCCACCTCCCTCCACACGGTGTCGCAGATGCGCTTGAGTTCGCGCAGCCGGTATTGCGCGGCAAAAGCATCGGCGGCCAGCGGCTTGGAGCCGCCCAGGGTGATCTCGCGCGTCACCGGAAACAGGGCCTCGGGCTGCGCGTCGACGAAGGCGCGGATGGCCTGGTAGCGCTCGGCCACCCAGGGTCCGCCGTAGAGCAGGCGCGCCGTGTCGACGAAGGGGGCGAAGTC
>DAIAZB010000630.1 GCA_027443745.1 Thiomonas sp.
GCTGGGGATCGTCACCGCGCGCGACCTGCTTGGCGAAAAACCCATCCGCGTCGCGGTGAGCGATGGCATGCCGCGTGACGCGGTACTGGTGGAACGGGTGATGGTGCCGCGCGATCACATCCAGGTGCTGGACTACAGCGAGGTGCAGCACTCCAGCGTCGGAGATGTGGTGATGACGCTGCGCGCCAGCGGCCGCCAGCACGCCCTGGTGCTCGAGCGCGGCCATGTGCCAACCATCCGCGGGATTTTTTCGACCACGCAAATCGGTCGCCAGCTTGGCTCACCGATCGAGGCGAGCGAGCGCCCGCAGAGCTTTGCCGAGGTCGAACACCTGCTGGCCGCGAGCTGAACCCAAGGGCAATGCGCCGAAGTGAATGCGCAAGTGGCCGTCCGGCCAGTTGCGCAGCCGGACGGGATGTGGGATGCGGCGGGTTATCCGGATATGCCGCCCGTCAGGAAGGCCTCCGCCTGCGCCTGGATTCGCGGCAGTCCGCAGCGGCACAATCATGGCAGTTTCGGTTATGTTGTCCCCAGTTTGGCGCCCCGCTGACCGCGGTTGACTGGCGATCCTCCGCCGGTGGCCGACAACTGCGCCGAGCCCACGCCTGCCCTTCCTACCTTGCAAGGCACCGCCATGAGCGATCTCGGCCTCGAAGCCCGCCAATTCGTCCGCGCCCATCCCAACGGCGTGCTGTCCACCCTGTCCAAACGCCTCGGCGGCATGCCCTTTGGCTCGATCGCGCCGTTCATGCTCGACCACCAAGGCCGTCCGGTGATTTTGATTTCCACACTGGCCGAGCACACCAAGAACCTGGACGCCGATCCGCGCGCCAGCATCATCGCCCATCCCTGCGCCAGCGATGCGCAGGCGGCAGGGCGCGTCACGCTCGTCGGCCGAGCAAGCCGCCTGGAGGACAAGGATGCGCTGGGTCCGCGCTATGTGCGCTACCTGCCCGAAGCCGAGGGTTACTTCGGCATGCATGATTTTTTCTTCTACCGCATCGAACTGGAAGCAATACGCTTCATTGGCGGCTTCGGCAGGATCCACTGGATCGCCCCCGCCGATTTCGCTCCGCCCGCCAACACGCTGGTCATGTCGGAGCCCGGCATCATCCAGCACATGAATGCCGATCACGTCCACAATCTGCGCGCCTACTGCGCCCACCTCCACGGTGTGCAGGCGCAGGAGGTGAGCGTGGTCGGGGTGGACACCGACGGCCTGGACGTCCGTGCCGACGGCCGGCTGTTGCGGATCGATTTCGCAGCGCCGGTGCATGATGCTGGCGAAGTGCGCAAAGCCCTGGTGGAGCTGGCGCAGCGCTGCCGCGAACAGGCTTGACGCCTGGCATCACCCGGGCGAGCGCCTGAACAAGCCCGAGGCCGTTTCGACAAACTCCAGGCGGTCAGATCGCGCCGCGCCCGACTTCCTCGACAAGGCTTGCCTCAGACGGACTCCAGCGGCAACGACATCCAGAAGCTTGCGCCTTGCCCCGGGGTGGACACAACGCCCACACTGCCGCCGTGCTTCTCCGCCACCAGGCGCACGAAATACAGGCCCAGGCCGAAGCCGGCGGTGTGGGTGGGCTGTGTCTCCAAGCGCACATGCCGCTGAAAGAGTTGCGCCTGCTGTTGCGTGCTCAGCCCGGGCCCGGAGTCGCCGACCCACCAGCGGGCCTGGCCCGCAATGGACTCCAGGCCGAGCACGATGGCGGCGCCGCGTGAGCTGTGTTGCACGGCGTTGCGCAACAGGTTGATGGCCGCACGCTCCAGCAGCCCGAAGTCGCCCCGCACCCACAGCGGGGCCTCGCTCAGTGTTCGCTGCAAACGCACTCCGGCGCGCAGCAGCGTGTCGTCCATCGCGTCCGCCGCCTGGTCGAGCAGGCCGCCCAGCTCGACACTCTGCAGCTTGAGCGGCTGCGGCGCTTCCACCCGGGTGAGCAGCAGGAATTCCTCGGCCAACCGGTACGCCCGCTGCACCAGGCGGGCCAGACGCGCTTGTTCGGCCACATCCAGCGGTGGACCCTCAAGCAGATCGGCCGCAGCGGCCAGGGGCACACGCACATCGTGGGCAATGAAGCGCAGGGCGTCTTCGCGCTGCTGCTGCACGGCCTGCATGCGGCTTTGGGCTTGCTCGATCAGCGCGATGCGCTGCGGCAGCCGCAGGCGCGTCCGTGGTTCGAGCATGCTCCCGGGCTGCGGCCCGGGAGCGGCTGTCGCAAGCGCCCGGTTGCCCTGCGATGGTTCATGCGTCTGCAGCGCCAGGTCGAGGCGCAGGATTTGTGCGTCCAGATGGCGTTGCGTCGCGCGCAGCGAGACCAGCGCCCACAGCGCATGGCTGGACACGGCGCCCGCCAACGCACCTGCCGGGGCGAACCACAGGCTGGCCAGGCCGGGCAGCAGGGCCGAAGCCACCAGCAGCACCAGCATCCAGGCGAAGCTCGCCAGCAGATTGATACCCACCGGCAGGCGGGGCAGCCACAGCCAGGGCAACAGGGCCAGCAACAAGGTCAGCAGGGTTTGCGGCCACTGCCCAAGCGGCCGCACCAGCAGGCCGTGACGCAGATCCAGCAGCACGGAGCCCAGCACTTCCACGCCTGGCATGAGCCGGTTGCCGGCGTTGGGCACGGCCAGCAGATCGCCCAGGCCGGCAGCGGTGGCGCCGAGTAGCACGATCTTGCCGCGCAGTTGCGCCGCAGCACTGCCGTCGAGCACCTGCCAGGCGGGAACGGAGGGCAGGCTGCCGGGCGGTCCCCAGAAGTTGAGCAGTCGCCTGCCTTGTTGGTGCGGCTGCGGCGTTGTCGGCTCGCGCCCGTCGTCAGCCGGATGGCCGCGTCGCAACCCGTCCGGCACAGACGCGACTGGGGATGTGGCCATGCTCGCCGGGAGTTGGCCGGCCAGCCGCAACACCTGCTGCACCAACAAGGGCCAGGTGTCGCGGCCGAGGCCGGCTTGCAGCATGACGCCACGCGCCACGCCGTCATGTCCGAGCTCCACATTCACCCGACCCAAGGCGGCCGCTGCCGCGGCGAGAACCGGCACCGGCAGCGTGCTGCTCCAAGCGGACCCGGGCGCGGGTTGCTCCAGCAGCACGGGCAGCACCGCCATGCCGCAACGGCGCAGCGCTGCAGCGAGTTCGGTGTCGCCCGGCGCGGGTTCGGTGTCGGCGATGTCCATGCCCAGGGCCAGGGGATGGGCGGCGCAGATGGCGTCCACCAGCCGCGCCTGGGTCGTGCGCGACCAAGGCCAGCGCCCCACCCGCCGCAGGCTGGCGGCGTCGATGGCGACGATGCGCAGATCTACTGGTGGCGTGTGCCGCACCAGGGCCTGGCCGGTGTCGTAGACCCAGGCGTCGAGCGGCTGTCTGTCACCCAAGGTTTGCACCGCCAGTGCGAGGCAGGCCGTCAGCAGCAGCCAGGGGGCCAAGCTGCGGCGCAAGCTCGACCATAGCGTCTGCGGGGTGCCGGGCATCGCGGCCGTGACTCAGAACGCCGCCAACAGGGGCACCAGCAAGAGCCAGAGGTCGGGGTAACGCGGGGGCACGCTCACCCTCTGCTGCGCCACCGGCCCGGCCGTCCCGTCGTGGCTGTCGACCAGGCTGACGCCGAGCAGGTAGGCGCCACCGGATGGCCGTTGCAATTGCGCGCGGCCATCGGCCGACACCACCGTTTGCAGCAGCTTCGCGGGCGCAGCAGATCCCGCCAGTGTGAAGCGGTATTGCAGCCCGTCGGGCGGTGGTGGCAAGTTCACATCCAGCGTGTCAGGCGTGAACCGCAGTGCCGATTGGCCGAGGTCCACCGGGCCCGGCGCGGGTTTGTAGGTGAAGGGGTCGGCATCGTTCCACGGGCCTTG
>DAIAZB010000631.1 GCA_027443745.1 Thiomonas sp.
TCGCTTCATGGACGCCAGCACGGAGGGCATCGTGTTCCAGCGCGACGGTGTGATCGTCGATGCAAATCCGGCCCTGGCGCGACTGCTGGGTTACGTGGGTCAAGACATCATCGGCCTGCGCGTGATTGACTTCGTCAGCCCCGATTACCGGGACATCGTGATCGGCAAATTCCATGCCAACATTGTGAACAGCCCCTACGAAGTCACGCTGCTGCATCGGGATGGCTACGACATCCCGGTGGAACTCGTCAGCAGCAACATCGCATTCGACGGCGAGATGCTGCGTATGACCCTGGTGCGCGACATCCGCGCCCGCCGTGCCGCTGAGCGCCGCATGCGCGAATTGGCCGAGCGCGACGGGCTCACTGGTCTGTACAACCGGCGCATGTTCCTGGAGCAGTTGCCCGCACGCATAGCCGGGCTGACCGAGAGCGAGCAGACCGCCGCTCTGCTGTTCATCGACCTCGACCGCTTCAAACAGGTGAACGATCGCCACGGCCATGCCCAGGGCGACCGCCTGCTGCAGACCGTGGGTCGGGAGTTGCTGGCGTTTCTCACACCGGGCGACATCGCCGGTCGCATGGGAGGCGACGAATTCGCGGTCCTGCTCACCGGCATCCAGCCCGAAGCTGCCAGGCACCGCGCCCAGGCCCTGCTGGCGCGACTCCAAGCCGCGTTCAACGCCACCGGGTTGACCGAAATGGCCTACGCCTCCATCGGCGTGGCCCTGTTCCCCAATCACGGTCAAACCGCCGACACCTTGCGGCGCCAGGCAGACCAGGCCATGTACCTTGCGAAGGCCCAGGGAGGCAACGCGGTACGGCTCTACGCGCCAGCGGGCTGAGTCTGCTGCTGAGTTTGCGGCGGGTTGTGCGCGGCAGAGGCAGGGTGCGCGCGTTCGCGCAGGAAGGTGCCCAGCGCCTGCGCGGTATGGCCCCGGGCAGCGTTTGCAGCGGCATCGGCATAGTCGCGCGGTGGTCCGGCATGCACCAATGCGCCACCACCGGCACCGCCTTCGGGGCCGAGGTCGATGATCCAGTCGCTCGATGCCATCACGTCCAGGTTGTGCTCGACCACCACCACGGTATGGCCGGCGTCGGCCAGGCGCAGCAGCACGCGGATGAGTTTGTCGACATCAGCCATGTGCAGGCCCACCGTGGGTTCGTCCAGCACATACAGCGTCGGACGCCAGGCCGCGCTGGCGAGTTCAGTCACGAGCTTCAAGCGCTGCGCTTCGCCACCCGAGAGCTGCGGGCTCGGCTGGCCCAGGTGCAGGTAACCGAGGCCGACATCGTGCAGCAATTGCAAGGCACGGGTGATACGTGGGTGCGCGGTGAAAAACTCCAGCGCTTCATCCACGCTCAATTGCAGCACCTCGCCGGCCGATTGGCCACGCAGCTTCACGCTCAGGGTCTCGGCGTTGAAGCGCAGGCCGTTGCAGTCCTCGCAAGGCTGAATGACGTCCGGAAGGAAGTTCATTTCCACGCGAATGGCGCCCTGGCCCTCGCAGGTCGGGCAGCGGCCCGGGCCGGCGTTGAAGGAAAAGCGTCCGGCCTTGAAGCCGCGCATGCGCGCCTCCAGCGTGTCGGCGAACAGCTTGCGGATGTCGTCCCAGATGCCGACATAAGTGGCCGGGCAGGAGCGCGGGGTCTTGCCGATGGGCGTTTGGTCCACTTCCAGCACGCGCTCGATGGTGTCCATCCAGAGCAGCGCCTTGCAACCCACCGGCACCCCCTCGCCAGCCAGCAGCGACTGGGCGCTGGCGTACAACACGCCGCGTGCCAGGCTCGATTTGCCCGAGCCTGAAACCCCGGTGACGACGCTGAGCCGCGCCAGCGGAAAACGGACGTCGATGTCGCGCAGGTTGTGCAGTTGCGCACC
>DAIAZB010000632.1 GCA_027443745.1 Thiomonas sp.
TACTCACCCGTTCGCCACTCGCCACCAGGGTTGCCCCCGTGCTGCCGTTCGACTTGCATGTGTAAGGCATGCCGCTAGCGTTCAATCTGAGCCAGGATCAAACTCTACAGTTTAATCTTGGTGCCAATTAAGGCTAACTCACTTAGGAACTACGAATTTCTTCGTACTTCTTTGATGAGCGTTTAACTTGTATTTTGCAATCCAGTCAAACGCCCACACTTATCGGCTGCTTTTTGTTAATGAACCCGCTTTTGCGGCTGCTGCATTTGCAGCGGAGAATCAGTATTATTGCAGAATTTTTATTCCCGAGTCAAGCATAAGGTTTTGTCAGAAGCAGGGGTTTAGGCTTACCGCTGACTTGAAGCTCGCTCGCAGCAGCTTTTGTTGGTTTTTTGACAACCAGCGAAAAGCGGCAAGAGATAAATTGTGCACCCCGGCTTGGCCCGTGTCAACACCTTTTCGCAACAGAAGTGCCTTGACCCTAGGAGCGTGGGCGGCAGAAGCTGCCTGCTGCAATCCGCCAGGTCCGGTCCAGAGCGGCGGCCTGTTTTTCGGGCACGGTAGGCAGGGCCAGTTGTCTCACGGCCCCCAGAGGACAACAGCGGGCGCGTTGTGCGGGGTGGCCTCTGGCGTATTTCCCGCTCAGGCGGGGATCAAGGTGGCCATTCGCCGCAGATTCAGCGCCGCGCAGACGAGTTTCCACTCGGCGCGCACACGCTCAAGGCCGCGCAGGCTGAACTGGCGGAACCCCAGCACGCTCTTGAGCGCGCTTGCGTCGGGGTATCGGTGCGGCTTGCGAGTGCGCTTGCGGCCGCACTTGCGACGGCGCTCGTGGCAGGCGAAAGGGTGTCGCATTGGTGGTCCAAGTTGCGGGCGATGCGGCAGCCTGCATGCCTGCGGGTCGCGGCTCAGCTTGCTGACCCGATGGCACGACAGCTTGGAGTGAAGGTCGCGGCAGCGGCTCGGCCAGCAGCCAGGCCGCGAGCCGGCGCACAGCAACCAGGCCACGGCCGAAGTGGCGGCTGTGTAGGTCGTCGGCGCGCCACAGGGTGCTGGCGATGCTGGTTTGCGGCGCCGCGCGCGCCGCCTGCTGCGCCTTGGTGCGCACGCGGGTGCCGAACAACATGGTGCCGCGCGCATCCACCAGGCCATGCCAATGGCCGGCGTGTTCATCGTGGCGCATCTTCACATGCGGCCGGCCCATGCGCGCCAGAAGCTGCCAGTGCATGCCGCGCAAATCGTCGCCGGCCTGGTAGATGCGGCTTTCGGCGTAGTCCATGCCGCGCCCGGATTGCGCCTGCGGGCACTGCGTTCCGGCTGCGACGCACCCGCGGACTGACGCAGCAGCGCGGCGATCTCGGCCCAGTCCGCAGCGCGCAACAAGCGCGCCGCCGCAGGCTCGGGCGCGGCGGTGAACCAGGCGCCGAAACCCGACCGCAGACTCTGGCCGAGCCGTTGTCCGAGGCGCTGTTCGACGCGCTGAACCAAGCGCATGTGCAGCTCTTGCATGGCTGCATGGATGCTGCTGGCTGCTGGGTCTGGCATCGCCCGCCTCATCTCAAACAGGGTGCATGCATCGGGCACGGCCTGCGACATGGCGCGCATTGGCCATGCCGCGTGAGGGTGTTGGCGCGCAATGCGTGGTCATGACGGCTTCGTTCGCACCGGCTCAGGGAACGGGAATGGCTTGCAGCAAATCGGCAATCAGCGCGTCGGCGCTGACGCCTTGCAGGTCGGCCTCCAGCGCCAGCACGATGCGGTGGCGCAGCACGTCGGGTGCGAGTTCGATGATGTCGTCGGGTAGCACGAACTCGCGTCCGCGCAAGTACGCCAGCGCCTTCACCGCCGTGGTCTTGGCCAGGCCGGGTAGCCCCTCACCAGCAGGTGCCCGCCAGTCAGCAGGTCGATGACCATGCGGTCGAGCAGCGCGGTCTGGCCGACGATGGCTTGCGCCAACTGCTCGCGCAAGGCGGCGACGGCAGCCTGGAAGGGCGCGCCAACTGGAGGATTCGAGACTTCGGCTTGCACACGTGTCATGTCTCCGACGCTTAACTGGCGGCCATAGGGTGAATCAGGAACTGGCTCGGCCGCGCTGTTTCGCGGCGGGAGTGGAGGTTACGTCATGAGCTGCTCGATCAGCCGTCGCATCGCCGCCGTGTCGAAATCGCGCCCGCCCACGGCCTGGCGCACGATCTTGCCGTGTGGGTCGATCAGGTAGCTGGTGGGGATGCCCATGACGCCGAACGCATGCGCCACGGCGCTCTTGCTGTCCAGCAACACCGGAAAGGTGGGAGAGGGATTGAGCTGGCCCATGTACGCGAACACCTGGTTCAGGCTCTCGCCCTGGTCCAGCACCAGCACGGCAAACGGCTTGTTCCTGAGCGAGAGATACAGTTTTTCAATCGACGGCATTTCCGCGCGGCAGGGCGGGCACCAGGTTGCCCAGAAATTCACCAGCACCGCCTTGCCGCGATAGTCTGACAGACGGTGCAGCTTGCCGTCGAGGTCGGGCAGCGTGAAGTTGGGGGCCGGTCGCGGCGGCTGCACGATGCTGAGCGCCTGATCAGGAGTCGTGTCGGCCGCCAGCGCGCTGCGGCTGGCCAAGGCCCCCAGGCCGCAGGCCGCCAGGCTCGTCAGCAGACGCCTGCGTTCAGGGTTGGGCATCGCTGCCGCATTGCGGTCCAGCAAGACGGGCGTAGTGCAGGGTTCCATATTCTCTCCAGGAGTAGTGCAGTGTGAGGCGCGTGCCGCGCGGCACGTCGAGTGTGGTGAAGCCTTGCGCCCAATCACCCGGCTGCAGGGTTTGCTGGGCCGGCAGGATGGACCAGTCGGAGCCGATACCGTCGGGCTTCCAGCGGGCCAGCCAGCTGGTCTTGGTGATGAGCACATGTTGCCGGCCGTCCGATGTAACGGCACGCCAATCGGCCACGTCATAGCTGATGGGCACTTTGCCGCGATTGTGGATGGAAGTGCCGAACACGCAGACACGGGCGATGGCCGCCACTGCCGCCTGCGGATAGCCCATGTTCTCGTAGAACCCGCGCACGCCCTCCGGGCTGAGCTGGATCAGTCGCACGGTGAAAGCATGGCGATGGTTGGCCCAGCTCGGCTGCGCGACGCTGGCTGCGGCCGCAGGGGTGGAGGCTTGATCTGGGGCAGACGCTGAAGCGGGTGTGGCGGCGCGGGCGGCGGGCAGGCCGCACAGCGCCGCAAGCAGAAAGCTTGTGCCGATGGATACGTTGCGTCGCATGCGGTCAGCCTCCCGATGCCGCCGTATAGCCCGGAGCACCCGCCAGCGGCGCAGCGCGGCGACCGGCCTCCAGACGGATGGCCAGCCAGGCGCCGGTGAAGATGGACGCCAGCCCCAGCATCGAGCCGATGGACAGCACCGACACCCCGCTCAAGCCATGTCCCACGGTGCAGCCCAGGCCGAGCACCGCGCCGAACAACTGACGTGCGCCCTCGCGCCAACCGGCCAGGCCTTGCGGGCGGAAGTCACGCCGCAGCAGCGCCGCCGCCACCAGCGCCGCGACGCCGTAGGCCGCCAGCCGCGCCGGCTTGCGCTCCAGCAGGGTTTCACGCAAGCCGCCCTGCGGGCAAGACCGGGTGGCCTGGGCCGAAGCGCCCAGCACCGCTGCGGCGGCAAAGGCGCCCATGAGCAATTCCGTCATCGCCGTCATGGCATGGTCTCCTCAAAATTTTGTGCGTGCAACCCGCGACCCTGCTGGGGTTGGATCGAACTCAGACAGGATGCAGGCGTGGATGGGTTTCTTCGGCGCGCAACAGCACCCACAGGCCTGAGGCCAGCAGCAGCGCAGCGGTGAACCAGAACGCGGGAGCGATCAGCCCGGCGGCCTGGGCGATGGAGCCCAGCACCAATGCCCCCAGGGCGTAGCCGGTGTCGCGCCAGTAGCGGTAGGTTCCCAGCGACGAACTGCGCCAGTTCGGATGCGAGATGTCGGCCACGGCGGCAATCAGGTTCGGATACAGCAGCGCCATGCCCACGCCCATCACCACGGCGGCGGCCAGCCACGCGTCCATGCCCGCCACCAGGGTGACGCAGGCCACGCCCAGCGCCAGCAGCCACAATCCGGCGACGATGGTGGGCTTGCGGCCGATGCGGTCCGACAGCGGCCCGGTCCACAACTGCGACGCGCCCCACACCAGACCGTACGCGCCTGTGACCCAGCCGATGTCCACCACGCTCAGGCCGTGGCCGTGCAGATACAGCGGAAACAGCACCCACAGCAGCGTGTCGGCGACCTTGTTGGCCACGCCGGCCTGGCACAGCGCCGAGAAGGTGACATGGCGGAACGAAACAAACGTGAAGACTTGCAGCGAAGTCGGGTGCGCGGGAAGGCCTTCGGCGAAGTGTGGCGTCGGACCAGTGTGCTTGCCATCGGCGTGACGCTTGCTATCGGCGCGCGCCCAGGGCAGGGTTTCACGCACCAACAGCAGCGTGGTGCCGAGGCCCGCGGCAATCACCAGCAGGGCGAAGCCCAGCAGCGCGGGGCGCGGGCCATAGAGCGAGGCGAGATAGCCGGTGACGATGCCCGCCAAGCCCACCGAGGCATAGCCCGCGAACTCGTTGATGCCGGTGGCAAGCCCGCGCTGCTCGGCACGGGTGATGTCCACCTTGCTGGTCACGGTCATGCTCCAGGCGAACCCCTGGTTCACGCCGAGGAACAGATTGGCCACCACCACCCACCACCAGTTGGGTGCGAAATCAATCAGCAGCGGAATGGGGATGGCCGCCAGCCAACCCATCACCAGCACCGGCTTGCGTCCGATACGCTCGGACCAGCGGCCGGCGACGAAGTTGAGCATGCCCTTCACCAGCCCAAAGGAGATGACGAAGCTCATCAGGTAGAGGAAGGACGACTTGGGCACGCCGAAATCCTGTCCCGCCACCACCGGCAGCACATTGCGCTCCATGCCGATGACCATGCCGACGAAGGCCACCTGCACGGCCTGCCAGATGAACTGATGCAGGTTGATGCGGATACCCTGGACATAGTCCTCGGGCGCCGCCGCAGTGACGGGA
>DAIAZB010000633.1 GCA_027443745.1 Thiomonas sp.
TCGCCG
This sequence comes from Thiomonas sp., assembly GCA_027443745.1. The sequence continues at coordinate 7 of DAIAZB010000633.1, forward strand.
TCGGCCAGTCCACCGGTGATCTCGACCTCGGTCCCGCCGCGCATGCCGGGCACCACATGCACCAGGCGCAGCCGGTCGCCTTCCACCCGGTAGGCCGCCCAGCGCGCTCCGTCGCGGAACAGCGCGCTGGCGGGCGCTTTCAGCACGTTGGCCTTGCGTGCCACCTCGAAGGCCACTTCGACCCGGTAGCCGTCGCCCAGCCGCGCCCACTGCGCATGCGGCGTCAGGATGTCCAGCCACACCTGGGTGCGCTGTTCCTCCACGCCCAGCGCGGAGATCTTGGTGTAGCCGCCCGGCTCGATGCGCGCCACGCGCGCGGCCAACGCACCCTCGCCGCCCCAGCGCAGCACCTGCGCGGGCGTGCCCGGATGCAGCAGGGTGGCCTGTTGCGACAAGGCCTGCACCATCACCTGCAACTGTCCGAGATCGCCCAGTTCCAGCAGCGGCTGGCCGGCCCGCACCGGCGTGGCGCTCTGCTGGTAGCGATGCAGCACCACGCCATCGATCGGCGAGAGCACCGGCACCACCTGGCCGCCAGCCAGGCCCTGGCCGGCGAGCAGCGCCGCCAGCGCGGCGCGCTGCTGGTCGGCGGCGCGGTAGTCAGCGGCAGCGGCGGATGCCGCGGCCTGCGCGCGTGACACCTGCGCTTCGGCAGCATCCAGCGCCGACACGCTGATCGCGCCGGCGGCACCCAGCTTGCGCATGCGCGCTACGTCGCGCGCGGCGAGGCCGGCGTCGGCCTGGGCCGCCGCCTGGCGTTGGCGGGCCGCCTGCATGGCGGCCTGCGCGGCCCGTTCCTCGGCCAGCAGGCGCGCGCGGTTGGCCGGGTCCAGCAGTTGCGCGCGCAAGGGCTCGATCTGCGCCAGCTCCTGGCCTGCCTTCACCGGGTCGCCCTGCAGCAGGGCGATGCGGCGCAGGGTGCCGGCGATCGGCGCGGCCACCACCCAGCGGCGGGCCAGCTCGGTGCGGCCTTCCTCCTCGAAGCGCTGCACCAGTTCGCCGCGCTGCACGCGCACCACGTCCAGTGGGCGCGGCGCAGGCTGCAGCGCCCACCACGCGACAGCGGCGGCGGCGATGGCGACAGCGGCGTAGGCGATGCGGCGGCTCGTCTTCATGATCGGCTCACTCCCGCGTCTTCAGCACGGCGACCAGGTCCAGCCGGGCGATGCGGCGGTAGACCAGCAGCGCCGAGAGCGTGCTGGCGCCCAGCACGGTGAGCGCGGCAAAAGCGTAGGTTGCGGTGGTCAGCTGCACCGGCACGCGGAACAGCTCGGACTGGAAGCCCAGCGCCATCAGCCAGCACAGCAGCCAGCCGGCGGCCAGGCCGAACGGCAGCGACGCCGCCACCAGCAGCCCGAGCTGGCCCAGCAGCAGGGCGCCCACCTCGCCGCGCGTCATGCCCAGCACGCGCAGGCTGGCCAGCTCGCGCCCGCGCTCGGACAGGCTGATGCGCGCGGCGTTGTACACCACGCCGAAATTGATCACCGCGCCCAGCAGCGCCGCCACCAGGGTGAACACCAGCAGGCTCTCGCCCATGGTGGCGTAGAAGCTGCGCACCGAGGCTAGCCGCGAGGCGATGCCAGCCACCCAGGGCCGCCGGTCCAGCCGTGCGTAGACGTCCGGCGCGGCGCCCGGCATCACGCCGAGCAGTGCGCCGGAGACCACGTCGCCGTCGCCCACCAGGCGGTCCAGCGCGTCCAGCTCCATGTAGCCGCGCGCGCCGATGTATTCGTGCACGAAGCCGGCCACCGGCACCTCGCGCAGGCGGCGGTGGCCTTCCAGCGCCTGCACTTCCACGCGGTCGCCGGGCTTCAGGTCCAGCATCTGCTGCAGGTAGTCGGTGAGCAGCACGCCGTCGCCCTGCGGCTGTACCGGGCGCAGCCGTGCGTCGATCGGCCGGCGCAGGCGCGCCCCGGCCGGCACGCCCTCGATGCTGGTGCGGTAGGAGCGCAGCCCGTGCACCAGCCGCACCGGTACCGAGCGGAGCGGCTCGGCCTCGCGCACGCCGGGCAGCGCCGCCAGCTCGAACACCGCACGGCGCGGCGCCGGCTCGACGAAGCTCACCTCGATGTCGTGGGTCTGCGCGATGCTGAGCTGCACGTCCACCATGTGCTCCACCGAATCGCCCTGGAAGCGGCCCACCATCATCACCGCGCAGGCCATGGCCAGGCCGGCCACGGTGAACAGCGCGCGGCCCGGGCGGCGCTCCAGGTCGCGCAGTGCGATGCGCGCGGCGGGCGACAGCCAGCGCTGGAAGCCCAGCCGTTCCAGCAGGGTCGGTCCGAAGCGGGTCGGTGCGGGCGCGCGCATGGCCTCGGCCGGCGGCAGCGCGGCGGCGGCGCGCAGCGCCATCAACGCGCCGCCGCTGGCGGCAGCCAAGCTCACGGCCAGGCCCAGCCCGACGGCGCGCGTGCTCAGCCGGTAGGCCAGGAACGGAAAGCGGTAGATCTCCTGGTACACGTGGGCCAGCCAGCGCCCCAGTTCCGCGCCCAGCACGATACCCAGCAGCGCGCCACCCAGCGCGATCCACGCGGCCATGCCCAGGTAGTGGCCCGCCAACGTGCGGTTGCCGTAGCCGAAGGCCTTCAGCACGCCGATCTGTTCGCGTTGCGTGCCGAGCAGGCGCATCAGCACCACGTGCATCAGGAACGCCGCCACGCCGAGGAAGATGGCCGGGAACAGCGTGGCCATGGTGCGCAACTGGCGCATTTCTTCTTCCAGGTAGCGCGCCGAGGTCTGCTCGTGGCGGCCATAGGCGCCCACGCCACCGTAGCGCGCCAGCAACGCGTCGACGTCGGCGGTCACTGCCGCCAGCCGCGCACCGGGCAGCAGACGGAAGGCCAGGTTGTCGAAGGCGCCGTCCATGGCCAGCGCTTTCTCCATCGCGTGGCGGTTCATCCACAGCACGGCATAGCGGCGGAAGTCCGGGAACACGGCGCCGGGCGGGCTCTGGTAGACGTACTCCGGCGAGGTGCCGACACCGACGATGCGCACCGTGCGCGCGTGCCCGCGCAGCACCATGCGCAGGCTGTCGCCGGGACGCAGGCCGTGGGCCTGGGCAAAGGCCTCGCCCAGCACGATCTCGCCCTCGGCGTCCGGGTCGGGCAGGCGACCGCTGGTCAGATGCACGCGGTTGAGCAGCGGCTGGCCGCCGCGGATCGGCAGCGATACCACCTCGCTGCGCGCCGGTTCGCCGAAGCCCGGTACCTCCAGCGTGGCCATCGCCAGCAGGCGTGGCTGCACCGCCTGCACGCCGGGGATCGCCTCCAGTTGCGGGAGCAGGGTGTCGGGTGCGCGCTTGAGCGGCGCCCACAGGTCGGCCAAGGCGCCTTCCTGATAGAACAATGCGCGGGTGGATTCCAGCGATTCCAGCGTGGACCGCGACATCACCAGGGTGGCCACGCCGCCGGCGATCACCCAGGCGATCGCCAGCGCCTGCGCCCGCAGGTGCCACAGGTCGCGCAGCCCCTTGCGGGTGAGCGCGCTCACCAGCTCAGCTCCTTCGCGGGCACGCGGCGGGGTGGACGCTCCTCGCGCACGATGCGACCGTCGCCCAGGTACAGCACGCGGTGGGCCATCGCGGCGATGCCGGCGTTGTGGGTGATCACCACGGTGGTGGTGCCCAACTGCGTGTTCACCTGCTCCAGCGCCTCCAGCACGCGCACGCCGGTGGCCGAGTCCAGCGCGCCGGTGGGTTCGTCGCACAGCAGCACCGCGGGGCGCTTGGCGATGGCGCGGGCAATCGCCACGCGCTGCTGCTCGCCGCCGGACATCTGCGCCGGGAAGTGGTCCATGCGGTCGTCCAGGCCGACCCGCGCCAGCGCCTCCTCCGGTGGCATCGGGTGCTCGGCCAGCTCGGTGACGATCGCCACGTTCTCCCGCGCGGTGAGGCTGGGGATCAGGTTGTAGAACTGGAACACGAAACCCACGTGCTCGCGGCGGAAGCGGGTGAGCGCGCGGTCGTCGGCGCCGGTGAGCCGGTGGTCCACGTACCAGACATCGCCGCCGGTGGGCGCGTCCAGCCCGCCGAGGATGTTGAGCAGGGTGGACTTGCCGCTGCCGGAGGGGCCGAGCAGCACCACGAACTCGCCGGGAAACAGCTCCAGGTCCACGCCGCGCAAGGCATGCACTTCCACCTCGCCCATGCGATAGACCTTGGTCAGGCCGTGCGCCCGGAATACCGGCGCAGGTGAGGATGGGGATGACGGTGGCGGCATGCGGGCGGTCCCGGTTCGAACTGGATACCGTGCAAGCGCGTCCGCGTCCGGCCGTCCGGTGGACGCGGCAGCCGTCACAGCATCCTTTTCAGGGTGTTGTCCCGTCGCACGATGTGATGCCACAGGGCCGCGGCCACGTGCAGCGCGATGAGGCCATAGAGGACGTTGCCGAGCACTTCGTGCAACTCCCCGATCAGTTCTTTTGCCTGCGGGTCCGGCTGGACCAGCGCGGGAAGCTGCCAGCCCAGCCAGGGCAGCGTCAGCGACTCTCCGTCGTAGCCCAGTTGCAACCAGCCCAGCAGCGGCACCGCCAGCAGGAACGCATACAGCGCCAGATGCACGAGGCGTGCGGTCAGCGCGGTGAACCTGTCGGGCGTCGGGATAATCGGTGGCACCCGCGTGCGGATTCGCAGCAGGATGCGCGGTATCAGCAGCAGCAACACGGCCAGGCCGGCCGCGTAATGCCATGACATCGCCGAGACGTTCGACACGGCGCTGCCGCCTTCGCCTTCGTGCTCTTCGGCGTCGGCCAGGAGGGCTGCCGCCAGGACGGCGACGACGGTCAGCCAGTGAATGATCCTGAGGCTCAGGGGGTAGCGCGTGCTGGGTATCGACATGGCATGGCTCCGGGTGAACGACGGCCGCGCGAGTGAGCGGCGCGGCCACACCTTCCATGCTCGGTGGCCGACCGGCAGGGGCGTTGATCCAGGTCAACAGAACCGCGGCGCGGTGACGGGCGCCGGCCCGGATGCAGGCGGTCCGGGGCACCGGGCCGTTGCACGCCTCAACGCACCACCAGCACCGGCACGCTCGAGCCGGACAGCACCTTGACCACCACCGAACCGAGGAACAGGTTCTTCAGCGCGGTGCGACCATGCGAACCCATCACGATCAGGTCGTAGCGGCCGCGACGCGCAAACCGCGCGATCTCGATGCCGGGGTCGCCGACCAGCAGGCGCTCGTCGAACACATGCCCCGCCTTGGCCAGCACGCGCCTGGCAGGTTTCAGTGCAGCGCTGCCGTTGTCGCGGTGGAAGCGCTCCACGCTGTCGGCATCCAGCCGCCCGGCGATCGACTGGCGCAGCGGCGGGTCCACGTTGAGCAAGGTCACGGCGGCATCGGTTGGCCAATGCCTGGTCAGGTAGCGGGCAGCACGCGCACTGCAGGTGCTTCCGTCGACGGGCAGCAGGATCTTCATGCGGGCCTCCTCCTCGGACCGGGTTGCCGTGGCGCCATCAGAGCGGGGCGACCGTGCGGGCGTGTTGACGTGCATCAAGCCGTAGGTCAGCTTTCGGCGAGCGCAGGCCACCAGCGGTGCAGGGCGCGGCGCACGCTTTCCAGCCAGGCGGCGCAGGCCAGGACCAGCGGCGGAAGCAGCGCCAGCGCCTTGCCGTCCAAGTCGCCCAGGCCGATCGTCGTGCGCAACGGCGCAAGGCCGGCCAGGACGATGAGCATGAGCGTGCCGGCCACCAGCATGCGAACCAGCCAGGGGTTCTCGCCCCACGCGATGCGCCACAGGGGCAAGTCCGAGCGGTGGTTGGCCAGCGTGAGCAGCAGCACCGCGGCCAGCAGGCCGAGGAAGGTGGTTCCGCGCGCCAGTTCGGCGGAGCCGCGCAGCATCAGCACCCCGCCGTAGCAGGCCGACAGGATCGCGGCGAGCCCGCTTCCCTGCACGACGCCGTAGCCGAGGTTGGCCACGCGGAACGGCGACTCGCCGATCGGTCGCGGCGGCCGTTGCATGATGCCCGGTGACGCCGGCGACGCCTCGAACACGATCGAGCAGGCGGGGTCGATCAGCAGCTGAAGCAGCGCGATCTGTACCGGCATCATCAGGATCGGCCAGTGCAGCAGGCTGGGCAGCAGCGCCAGCGCCACCACCGGCACGTGCACGGCCACCACGAAGCGGGTGGCCGTCGCGATGTTGTCGTAGATGCGCCGGCCCTGGCGGATCGCCGCCACCAGGCTGGCGAAGTCGTCGTCCAGCAACACCAGCGCCGCCGCCTCGCGGGCCACGTCGGTGCCGCGGCCGCCCATCGCCACGCCGGCATCGGCAGCCTTGAGGGCAGGAGCGTCATTCACGCCGTCGCCGGTCATGCCTACCACTTCGCCGCGCCGCTGCAGGGCGCGCACCAGCCTCAGCTTCTGCGCGGGTTGCACCCGCGCGCAGACGTCCACCTCGCGCAGTTGGGCGGCGAGTTGTTCGTCGTCCAGCGCGTCGATCTCGG
>DAIAZB010000634.1 GCA_027443745.1 Thiomonas sp.
CAGGCAGGCACTCACCGTTTCGACCATGCCCGGCGAACCCGCGAGATAAACCTTGGCGCCGGCGAAATCGGCCACATCGTCCAGCAGCACATCACCGACGCGGCCGCTGCGGTCGCTCGCGCCGGCGTCCTGCTCCACCACGACGTCGAAGCGGAAGTTATTGAACTCACGCTGCAGTTGCGCAAGGTCCTCACGGCCATAGACCTCGGCCGGCGTCTTGAAGCCGGCATAGAACACCACGGGTTCGAGCTTGCCGTTATTCAGCGCCGTTTTCACGATGCTGAGCATGGGCGCGAAGCCGGTACCTGCCGCCACGGCGTAGAGCGGGCCTTGGTGCCGAGGGCGAAAATGGCTGGAGCCCATGGGCCCGTCGACAGCAATGATGCTGCCCAAGTGGATGCCGCTCCCGAGAAGGCCACTGAAGGCGCCGGTGGCGGTGCGGCGGATGTGAAATTCAAGTTCGTCGTCGTATTCCGCGTCCACCGGGGTGCTGGCCATGGAAAAGTCGCGTGCGATCAGGGTGTCGGGGCCAGTTTGCACACTGAGTTGGACGTATTGACCGGCGGAGAAAAGGAAAGGTTCGCCATCGCGGTCGACATAGCGAATCTTCAGCCGCAATCCAAAAACTTCTGGCGCCAGTTCGCGCAGGGCAATGACCTCGGCGACGAGATGGCGTTCGGGGTGAACGATGTAGTCGTCGCTATCAATCAGGCGCAACTGCACGTCGCCCTTGAGCCGGCTGCAGCAGGCCAGGATCAAACCCTGCTCGCGCTGCGCTGGCGGCAAGGCGCTGTCCTTGTAGCCGCGCATATCCACCTCGCCCCCCTCGAGCACGCATTTGCAGCTGCCGCATTCCCCCTGTTTGCAGGAATAGTGGATGGGAACCTTGTAGCGGCGCAACACCTTCAACAGGTTGTCGTCAGCGTCGGCCTCGAGTTCGAGACCGTTTGTGGGGATGGAAATGATAGGCATGGAATCGTCGCAGCGCGTTTGGCGCGTAGTCCTGATATTGTTTCAAAACTAAGCGAAACATGGTGACAAGGACTGAAAAGCCCGCGGTACCGCCCGGCCCTGAAGGCCCTGCAACAATGGGGACATGCATTCACGCCACATCCAACACTGCAACCATTGCGGTGCGCCCGTCGAGCACCGCGTTCCCGAAGGCGACACGCATCTGCGTGCGGTCTGCCCTGCCTGCGGTCATGTGCAATACGAAAATCCGCGCAATATCGTAGGAACGGTGCCAGTGTGGGAAGGCCGCGTACTGCTGTGCAAGCGTGCCATCGAACCGCGCCACGGCCTCTGGACCCTGCCGGCCGGGTTCATGGAACTGCACGAAACCACCGAACAAGGCGCACTGCGTGAAACCCAGGAAGAGGCCGGTGTCGACGTCGAGCTCGACGGCTTGTACTGTGTGGTCAACGTCAGGCCCGTGAGCCAGGTTTACCTGCTGTACCGCGCGCGCATGTTGCAGCCCCGATGGGCCCCGGGGCCCGAAACCCTGGAAGCGCGGTTGTTCAGCCCCAGCGAAGTGCCGTGGGAACAACTGGCCTTTCGCACCGTGGGCGAAACACTCAGGCGCTTTTTTGCCGAGCAGCAGACTGGACGCTACAACCTGCAGGTGTTCGACATCGATTGATGCGCCGCGCCGCGATCTGCCCCAGACCAGGGCTCGAGAAGTTGGCGACAGCCACTGGCTGCGAATGCGACGTTGCCCAATTCATGATGGCGCAACGCACGGGCAGGCGCGACGCTTTGGCCAACCGAGCCGAAGCCACGCCCGAACCCATGCAAGATGTGCGATAGTTGCCCCATCCGCTCCGACCTCTGCCGCGCCATGAAAGCCATTCCTACTGCTTCCATCCATCGCATGGACAAGCCCCATCCTTGCGATGTGTGTTTTCAGAGTCGGTTCTGTCTGCCGATCTCGCTGCCGCAAGATGAGTTGGCACGCATGCGCGACATCATGCAGACCACAATCAGGCTGACCAAGGGAGAACGGCTG
>DAIAZB010000635.1 GCA_027443745.1 Thiomonas sp.
CCAGTACTGTCCGGCTAATCGGGGAACAGAATCAATTGGTTAGCGGGGTCGCAGGTAGAATTCTGTAGTTCTTGCTGCCGCAGGGCGCATTCCAATGAGGTTTGCTCGAATAGCGTCACGCTCAGGATCTGTAGAATTTCGTAGAGCGAAGCCTTCAGGTGAAGGCGCTTGCGCACGATGGCGATGAGTACGTAGACCGCAACGGCAATCCACACTTGGGTCTTCACGGCATTGAGTGAGGTGCCGAAGAAGGCCTTGATATGCAGGTGCTGCTTGATCCATTTGAAGAAGGTTTCGATCTGCCAGCGATGGCGATACAAGGCGCTGATCGTCGTTGCTGGTAATGCGAAGTGGTTGGTCAACAGAACGATGGATTGACCGCTGTCAGGATCGCGCACACGCACACGGCGCAGGACACTGGGATACTTCGCGCGAACCACATCGCGCAGCAGCACCACGGTCTGATCGCAACCGATCAGGCAGCGATCCGCCACCGGCTGGGAATAACGTCGATGCACGCGCAGGTTCTTCTTGGTGCGCATGAGGAAGAACGCACCCTCGCAGTGGAAGTGGTACAGACGCTCGAAGTCGAGGTAGGCACGATCCATCACATAGATCGCGCCCGGCTCGGGATCCAACTCGTCGAGCATATGCACATCGTGCAGGCGTGACTCGGAAAAGCTGATCACCGTGGGAATGGCGCCACGTATGTCGAGCAGCGTATGCAGCTTGAGTCCGCCGCGACCAGGATGCATGGCACGCGCCCATGGGAACACTGATAGGCAGAGTTCAATCGTGGTCGAGTCGAGCGCATAGGCCGTGTGGGCCAGCTCAATATCGAGCGGCTCGTCGACATAGAGTCGTCGAGCCGTCGCGATCAGGCCTTGGGCAAACTCGGCATAGATACGCCAGTCACGCTGTTCGTTGGCATCGGCCAAGGTGCTGCGCGCAACGCGACCGCGGATGCCAAGGTGATAGAGCTTGGCTTGGTGCGCGCGCAGACAGATCTCGATATCGCGCAAGCTCTCGCGCCCGCTGAGCTGAGCGAAGGCCATGCACAGAAACTGATCGAGGCAGGCAAAGCGTTTCACGTAGCGATCGCCGTCGTACTTCGCGACGAGGCGTCGGAACGTATGCATCGGCAGGTGCCGCATGAGTTGGGTGAACACAAACTGGCCTTCGTGCATGGCGACGCCCTCTCGGTGAGGTCGTCCAGCCTGAGGCCAGCACGGTTGAAATCGCTAACACCGGATAACTACCAGTTTTTGAAGCTCGATCAGCCGCTTGCCAAGATCGCCAAGCACTTTCCCCGGACAGTACTGGCGTGGCCAAGAGAAAAGTAACCAAAAGAGAAAGCCACCCCGCTTGCGCGCTTTGCGGGCTTCCTGCCCGCAAAGTCCGCGGTCGGGTTACGGGGTTTGTCGACAGCCCATCCTGTGCTGACGCCAAACTGGCTTGCATCCATGCAAGCCACCCTGCGGGCTTTTCCTCCACCCGCCCGCCGCTTCAGAGGGGCCCCGGGCAGAGCAACGCGCATCCTGCGCGTACTTTTCAGAACAGCCAAGCCAACTGCCGATCAAGAACGAAGCAACACCAGAGCGAAGTTCTGCTGTTGCTCTGCTTTTGCTTCCAGCTTTTCACCGAGTGCGGGCCAAGATGGCCCGCTGCTCTTCCCGGGGTCCCTTGTGCGGCGGTGAGGCGGGGTCGACAGGCCGCGCAGCGGGAAGCGACAGGACGTCGGTTCCTTTTCGCACGGGCAGGAGGCCCGTTCGAAAAGCCCGGCCCCGGCTCACGGACTTGTTGGGCAGGAGGCCCAACAAGCGCCAAGCGGGGTGGCCTTCTCTTTGGTTACTTTCTCTTGGCCACGCCGGTGTGTGTCAAGGTAGTTGTCGCCTCGCGGGTCATGCGGCTTGGGCCTGTATCGCATCAGCCCGCTCGGGGTTGAGGTAGACGGCATCGTCCAGATGCCAGTTGCGGGCGTTGCTGCTCCAGCGTTGCGGGTGGCGCTGACGCGCGTGGGCGTAGAGCTCTTTGCGCTGCGCCAGCAGCGCGTCGGCTTGGCCGTGGTGGCGTTGGTGCGGGGTCACGTAGCGCAGGGCGCTGTGGCGATGGAGGGTGTTGTACCAGTCCACGAAGCGATGCACCCACTGGCGGGCTTCTTCGAGCGTCTCGAAGGGTCGCTCGGGCCACAACGGACAGTACTTGGCGGTGCGGAACAGCGCTTCGGCGTAGGCGTTGTCGTTGCTCACCCGCGGGCGACTGAAGGATGGGTCGATGCCCAGTTCATAGAGCGTGTGCAGCATGGTGGAACCCTTCATCGCGCCACCGTTGTCCGAGTGCAAGACGAGCGCCTTGCCCGCCGTGCGTTCGCGCAAACAGGCTTTGCCGATCAGTTCGCTGGCGTGCTCGGCCGACTCGTGCGCATGCACCTCGTTGGCGACCAGATAGCGGCTGTGCACGTCCTTGACCATGTACCAGTAGAAGTAGAGACCCTTCACCGTGCTGGGCATCCAGGTGATGTCCCAGCACCACAGTTGGTTGGGTGCGGTAGCGCAGTGGGTGGTCAGCGGACGTCGCTGCGGGGCTTTGCTGCGGCCGCGATGGTGCTGTTGACCGGCAGCACGCAGCAGGCGGTAGATGGTCGATTCGCTGCACAGGTAAATCTGTTCGTCGGCCAGTTTGGGCACGATCTGGTGCGGCGTGAGGCTGGCATGCTCGGGCGCATTGACGACCTCAAGCACGTGCACGCGCTCCGCGTCGCTGAGCGCGTTGACCGGCACCGCCCGTCGTGCTGCGGGTCGGCGATCGACCGGCACCTGACGCCAGCGTTGCAGCGTGCGCGCAGTCAAGGCCAACACCGCACAGGCGCGCGCCAACCGCGCGCCACCAAGGACGGCTTCCTCGATGAGTTGCATGGCCAGTTGGCGATCTGAGGGAGAGGTCATGCGTCCTCGTCCAAGCCCCAGATCGCCTGGGCTTTTTTTTGCAGCACTAACAGCGCCGCCGTCTCTGCCAGCGCCGCATCCTTGCGCCGCAGCTCGCGCTCCAGTGCCTGCACACGCTGGCGTGTCTGCGATTCCTCCGGGGGCTTGGCCGGCGCACCGGTCGCGGGCGCATTGGCTTTCTCGCACGCCGACCGCCAACGGGCAATCTGCTCCGGCAGCACGCCCTGCTTGCGGGCGTACTCAGACAGCTCGGCGGCACTCATCGGGGCGCTCTCCAGCACAATGCGGAACTTCTCCAAGCCTGACCAGCGATCACTTTGCCGGGCATCACGACGGATCAGCTGACCCGCCTCGATGGCCTCACGACGCCACGTTCGCAACGTCACCTCGGTAATGCCCGTCCCCTTGGCCAGCGCCTTGATCGGTTGGTTATGAGGTGGACTCATCTGCACTACCGCAGCCTGCCGCTGCTCGGCGCTGTATCGAATCGGTTTCATCATTTCGCTCACTGCCGCCCTCCATAGGAAAAGTCATCAACGAAGGCGACAACTAGCCTGACATGGAGGGACGCAAGAGAAAGTGACTCGCCCTCCGCAAGGAGGGTGAAAGCTCTTGTTACTGCGACGCGCGCTGGCTTGCCGCAAGAACTGAACGTCACCACGATATCTTGTGGCGCAGATATTCAGGCAGCACTCAGTTCGGAATCATGCCGATTGTCTGCAGCCACGCCTCGGCCAGCCTCGGCCAGTCGGTGATCGGAAACTTGGTCACCCGCAAGCCGAACGCATGCCCGCCGTGCGCATACAGATGCATCTCCACCGGCACGCCGGCGTTCTTCAGCGCGGCGTAGTAAACCAGCGATTGGTTCACGCCATCGACGTAGTCGTCTTCCGCCTGCACCAGGAAGGTGGGCGATGTGTCGCCGGTGACCGGCACGTTGGGGTTGAGCTTGTCGTCGTCGGTCGCCAAGTGCCCTGGATAGATCGCCATCGCGAAATCTGGCCGGCTGCTCTCCTTGTCGGCGGCATCCACGGGCGCATACAGGCGGCGCTTAAAATTCGTGCTGGCCTCGGCCACCAGGTAGCCACCCGCCGAGAAGCCGATCACTCCGACCTTGTGCGGGTCGACATGCCAATCGGCGGCGTGGAAGCGCACGAGCCGCAGCGCGCGCTGGGCGTCTTCCAGCGCGGGCACCGACAGGGCAAAGGAATAACAGTTGCAACGCACGCCGTAGGGCGCGCTCGGCACGCGGTACTTCAACAATACGCAGGTGATGCCGCGCGACGTCAGCCAGCCGCAGATCTCGGTGCCTTCGAGGTCGATGGCCAGCACCTGGAAGCCACCGCCCGGGAACACCACCACCGCGGCGCCGGTGTTCTTGCTCCTGGGTGCATAGACCGTCAGCGTGGGCCGGCTCACGTTGGCCACCGCCATCCAGGGCCGACCGGCGATCAGGTGTTCCGTACGCAGCGTTACTGTTTCCGGCCCCGGCACCGGTTGCGCATCGGGCACCGCGCCCGGCCACAGCGGCAGCTGCGTGTGCCCTGCGGCGGGCTGCCAGACAGCGGCCTTCACCTGCGCGCCCAGGCACGCCAGCGACAGGCAGAGCAACACGATCCACGGCTTCATGGCACTCCTTCGCCCCGGCGCTCGACCAGGGCTGCGTGGTCAGGATGGGAAACCGGGTGGCACCCTCCTCGCATGCTGCCTATCGCACGGGTCCTGCCGCGGCCGGTTTCAGGGAATTTTCCGAGCAAGCGTGGCGGCTACTCGCCCCGCAACCACCTAGCCGCATCCACCGCAAAATAAGTCAGGATCGCATCCGCTCCCGCCCGCTTCATCGAAGTCAACGACTCCAATACCACTGCCTTCTCATCCAGCCATCCATTCTGCGACGCGGCCTTGAGCATCGCGTACTCGCCTGACACCTGGTACACGAAGGTCGGCACGCCGAAGGTGTCTTTCACGCGGCGCACGATGTCGAGATAGGGCAGCCCGGGTTTCACCATCACGGCGTCGGCACCTTCGGCGATATCCAGTTCCACTTCGTGCAGGGCCTCGTCGCTGTTGGCGACGTCCATCTGGTAGGTGTGCTTGTTGCCCTTGCCGAGGCTGGCGGAGGAGCCGACCGCGTCGCGGAACGGGCCGTAGAAGCTCGACGCGTACTTCGCCGAATAGGCGAGGATGCGGGTATGGATGTGGCCGGCTCCTTCCAGCGCCTCGCGGATCGCGCCGACGCGGCCGTCCATCATGTCAGACGGGGCGACGATGTCGGCCCCCGCTTCGGCCTGGACGAGGGCCTGGTCGACCAGCAGCGTGCTGGTGGCGTCATTGAGGACATAGCCGTTCGCGTCGATCAGCCCGTCATGGCCGTGGGTGGTATAGGGATCGAGCGCGACGTCGGTGAGCACGCCGATCTCGGGCACCGCGTCCTTGATCGTCTTGATCG
>DAIAZB010000636.1 GCA_027443745.1 Thiomonas sp.
GATGAAGGAGATGAAGGAGATGAAGCCATTGCGCCGCGTGCGCCTCCCGGCGCGGGTGTAGCGCCAGCCGATGAGCAATTCGTAAGGCAGCGACGACAGTCTGGGGGAATGGGCGGATGTGACCATGGGGGCGCAGTGTACGGGTGGGGTTGAACGGTGGTCGGCTGGATCGGCGGAACAGGGCGGGCCGGACCGCACGACAGGCCGGGAAGACGACGCTGTGCGAGCCACCATCAGCCACGAGCCGATTTTGCGGCGGATTTTTTGCCACATTGCAAGCGCAGGGAATTGCACAAGCAGCCTAAGCTTCAAAACCGATCGTGCATGCGCAGGCATGCCCACATGTCGCCTGCAGCCTGGCGCAACCTGCTTGCAGCGTGTTCGCACCCGGCTTGCCGCCTGCTGAACCCACCCATTTGGAGGTCTCATCCCATGTCCCATCCCATCCCCCCCATGCTCTATCGCCGGCTCGGACGCAGCGGGTTGCAGATCAGCCTGCTCTCGCTCGGCTCCTGGGTGACGTTCCACAACCAGGTGGACGCCTCCGGCGTGCGCGAGATGATGGCCGCGGCGCGCGACGCCGGGGTCAATTTCTTCGACAACGCCGAGGTCTACGCCAACGGCCAGAGCGAAACCCTGATGGGCGAGGCGCTGGCCCAACTCCGGTGGAACCGGCTCGACTATGTCGTCTCCAGCAAGTTCTTCTGGGGCCTGGACCGCGGCAGCGCCGACAAGCCCCGCATCAACGGCCGCGACACCCTCAACCGCAAGTACCTGCTGCAGGCGGTGGACGGCAGTTTGAAGCGCATGAAGCTCGACTGCATCGACCTCATCTACTGTCACCGTGCCGACCCGCATACCCCGGTGGACGAAACCGTCTGGGCCATACACAACCTCATCGAGCAAGGCAAGGCGCTCTACTGGGGCACCAGCGAATGGACCGCCGATGAAATTCGCACCGCCTGGGACGTGGCCGAGCGCCACCACCTGCACAAGCCGGTGATGGAGCAGCCGCAATACCACCTGTTCCACCGCAAGCGCGTGGAGCACGAGTACGCCCGGCTGTACGAAGACATGGGCCTGGGCCTCACCACCTGGAGTCCGCTGGCCTCGGGCCTGCTCACCGGCAAATACCGCCAGGGCGTGCCCGCCGGCAGCCGTGGCGCGATGGAAGGCGTGAGCTTCCTGCGCGAGGGACTGCTGGACGCCCGCAAGAACGCAGCCGTGGGTGAACTCGAAACGCTTGCCAGGGAGCTCGGCTGCAGCGTGGCGCAACTGGCGCTGGCCTGGGTGGCGCACAACCCGCGCGTCAGCAGCGTCATCCTCGGCGCCTCCAAACTGGCCCAGCTGCACGAAAATCTCGGCGCCCTGACCGTGCTGCCCAAGCTCACGGCCGAGGTGCTGGAACGCATGGACGCGATGACGGCGGGGTTGGCGCAGTAAAGATAAATGGGGTCTGTCCCCATTTATCATTTATCCCATTTATCCATTTATCTTCTTGACGGCTGCCAGGGCCTGCTTTGCGGCAACAGTCGATCGAGTCCCCGATAAGATGCAGTCATGCGCATCTTGCTCGCCAATGACGATGGCTATCTGGCTCCCGGGCTGCAAGCCCTTTACGTGGGGCTGTGCGCGTTGGCCAACGTCACCGTGGTCGCTCCGGAGCAAAACGCCAGCGCGGCTTCGAACGCGCTCACCCTCAGCCGTCCGCTATCGGTTTTCAGGGCCGCCAACGGCTTCCTGTATGTGAATGGCACGCCGTCGGATTGTGTGCACATCGCGCTCACGGGACTGCTGGACTTCAAGCCCGATCTGGTTGTGAGTGGCGTGAACAACGGCGCCAATCTGGGAGACGACACCATCTACTCCGGCACCGTCGCCGCGGCCACGGAGGGCTACCTCTTCGGGATGCCGGCCCTGGCCGTGTCGCTGGTTCACAAGGGTTGGGAGCATCTCGACACAGCGGTGCAGGTTGCCGTGGAGGTGGCCCGGAACCTGCTGGAGCGCAAGCCTGCCGAGCCCGCGCTGTTCAATCTCAATGTTCCCAATGTCGCCCGCAGCGCCTTGCGCGGAGTGCGGGTTGCGCGTTTGGGCAAGCGCCACCCCAGCCAGCCGGTGATCCTGCAGCACAACCCGCACGGTGAGCCGATTTACTGGATTGGCTCCGCGGGCGAGGCGCGCGACGATCAGCCCGGCACCGACTTCGACGCCATCGCCCAGGGTTATGCGTCGCTCACGCCGCTGCAACTCGACCTCACGCATTACCAGTTGCTGGACGACTGCAAGGTGCGTTTTTCGGGCATGGCCGGTGAGCGCTGATCCCACCCGCGCGGTGCGCCCCCGCTATCCGGCGACATGGGGCGGCGCGGCGGCGCCGGGCTCATCCAGCACCGCACGCCCACGTCCCGACCCGATTGCCGCCGAGGGTGGCAAGCCGACGGTTCTGCGCTCGCAGCAGGCATACCGCCAAACCCCGGTTCAGCCGGGCATGCCCACCGGCCAGGGGATGGACTCGCAGGCCGTGCGCGACAGCATGGTGGAGCGGCTGCGCGCGATGGGCGGCATGGAACCTGCCGTGTTGCAAGCCATGCTGGCGGTGCCGCGCCATCTGTTTCTGGAGCCCGGGCTTGCGGCCCAGGCCTATCTCGACAACGCGCTGCCCATCGGGCACGGCCAGACCATCTCCAAGCCTTCCGTGGTGGCGCGCTGCGCCTCGGTCCTGTTGCAAAGCCTCGGGGCCAAGCCCGGGCGTGTGTTGGAGATCGGCACCGGCTGCGGCTACCAAGCGGCGGTGCTGAGCCGCGTGGCTGGTGAGGTGTACAGCATCGAGCGCATCCGCGCCCTGCACGAACTCGCGCGGCGCAACCTTCGCGTGCTGCGCCTGGCCAACCTGCGCTTGCTGCTGGGTGATGGCACCGACGGGG
>DAIAZB010000637.1 GCA_027443745.1 Thiomonas sp.
CACATGCGTCAGGCCAGCGAGCAACTCATGCGACTTGATCGGCGCCTGCATGGCCACCCAGATGAACACCAATTCGAACAAACCAAGCGCAATGGCCACCCGCTCCACCCGCCGGTAACTCCCTGTCCAGACGATGACCAGTAGGAAACCGGCGGCCAGCGTGAGGCTCCAGGCACGCGGCACGCCAAATAGTTCTCCGACTCCAGCCACGCCGGAAAACTCCGTCAGCAGGGCGCCAACCGTGGCCACGCCCAGCCCCGTGACCGAGACCCAGGCCCACACAGGGCCGAACGTCTCGCGGATGAGTTCCCCGTGCCCCTTGCCGGTGAAAATGCCCAAGCGCACGGTGACCTCCTGAACCACGTAGAGGATGGGGATCAGGATGAGTTGAAGGCTGAGCAGTTGATAGCCCCACTGCGCACCACTTTGCGCTGCGGTGAGCACGCTGCCAACATCGGTGTCCGCGAGCATCACAACCAAGCCTGGGCCGAGCACGGCAAGGAAGATTTTCCAGCGTGTCGCGGACAGGTCCGGTCGAGGCGTGCCAGCGACGAGGGGAGAACTCATGGGCTATTCGGGAAGGTTGATTTTCTCCGCAAATGATAATTGTTCTTGATTGAGTAGCGAGTTGTATTACCTCCCGTTACTTCTGCCACCCAGCTTCCTGACGCCTGCCCTCGGATGCGTCGCTAACCAGCAGCGGCAGCGTGTTCACACTGCACACACCACCAGCCTGTGCCATCTAAAATGGCAGCTTCGGCTTTCAACTTGAAAAACATGGACTTCGAACGCGCCCGTTTCAACATGATCGAGCAGCAGATTCGCCCCTGGGACGTGCTGGATCAGGACGTTCTGGATCTGCTGGGCGCCGTCAAGCGCGAAGATTTCGTGCCTGCGGCCTATCGCAGTCTGGCGTTTACCGACATGGACATTCCATTGCCCGGTGGCGAGAGCATGCTGTCGCCCAAGCTCGAAGGTCGGCTGCTGCAGGAACTCAGCGTGCGCAAGCACGAATGGGTGTTGGAGGTGGGCACCGGCAGTGGCTACTTCGCCGCCCTGCTCGGCCATCGCTCCGCCCATGTGCTCAGCCTGGAGATTCACCCCGATCTGGCTGAAACCGCGCAGCACAATCTGCGTCAGGCTGGTGTGATGAATGCCACCGTGCGCTGCATGGACGCCTCGAAGGAACTGCCCCCGGGCGAGTTCGACGCCATCGTGTTGTCCGGTTCAGTCGCGCAGATCCCCGATGCGCTCGTCCAGCGGCTCAAGCCGGGTGGGCGGCTGTGCGCCATCGTCGGCCAGGCGCCGATGATGCGCGCCCAATTGCTCTCGCGTACCGGCGCCTTGGAATCGAAAGTGGTCGACCTGTTCGACACCATGGCACCGAGGTTGCACGGTTTTCCCGATGTGCCGCATTTTCGCTTTTGAGGACCCCCCATGATCCAACAAATGACCGTGAGCGAGCTGTCCACGCTGCTCGACGCACAACCCGAACAACTGGCGAACTGGCAGGTCATCGACGTCCGTGAACCCTGGGAACTGGAGCGCGCCTCGATCCGACACCCGAAGTTCCAGCACACGCACATTCCCATGGCTGCCGTGCCGCTGCGCCAGCATGATGTGGACAAATCCAAGAATGTCCTGGTGATGTGCCGCACGGGTGGCCGCAGCACGCAAGTGGCCCATTTCCTGCTGCAAAACGGCTTCGACAAGGTCTTTAACCTGCAGGGTGGCATCACCGCCTGGTCGCGGGAAATCGATCCCTCGGTGCCGACCTACTGACAGCGCCTCGGGCTGCCCTCAGGCACGTCGCGCCGGCAGATATTGTCCGATCCAGGCAGCCTGGGCCTCGGCTGCGCCTCGGTGCGCCGCGCTGAAGTGCAGCGCGGCGCACCGAGCCCTCTCCAAACTGCGCGCGTCGGAAAGCCACGCCAGCAAGCTTGACCAAACCGCAGATGCATCACCGGCCTCGACCACTGCCCCGGCAGCGACGCCCTGCTCCACCGCATGCGTGAAATTGAAGGTGTGCGGACCGATCACAACCGGGCAACCTTCGGCGCAGGCTTCGATCAGATTCTGACCGCCCAGTGGCAGCAAGCTGCCACCGACGAAGGCCGCCTCCGCCATGGCGAAATAAGCCGGCATCTCACCCAGACTGTCGCCAAGCCAGACCTGGGTATCGGCTTGCGGCGAGGCGTCGCTGCGGCGCACGACGTTCAAGCCTTGCGCCTGCAGCAGCGCATGCACCTCATCCATGCGCTGCGGATGGCGCGGCACCACCACGAGTAGGACACGTTGCAGAAGCTCGCCAGGCATGGCGTCGAGTAACAGTTTCTCTTCGGCTAGGCCTTGATGTTCGCGGGTGGAGGCCAGCAGCAGGACGGGACGCTTGGCCTGCAGTTTCCACTGCAGGCCAAGCTCGCGCAGCCCAGGATTGGAGACGCGATCGAACTTGATGTTGCCGAGCACACAGACATCGTCGATGCCGAGCCTGCGCAGGCGCTCTGCGTCGCTCTGGGTCTGAGCGGCGGCTGCCGTCAACGACCCGAAGGCGATGCGCGCCAGGCTCGGCCAGGCACCCCAGCGGGCGGCGCTACGTGCAGACAGGCGG
>DAIAZB010000638.1 GCA_027443745.1 Thiomonas sp.
GCCAGCGCGCCGTAGGGAATGGCCACGCGCAGCATGGGCGCATGGCGCTGGATGTACCAGCCGTTTTGCAGGCGCAGCGGCTTGAATGCATCGTCGCCCAGGCTGCCGGCGAGATGGCGCTCGAGTTGGTCGCGGTATTGGGCGGCGCGGGCGCGGATGAAGCGGCGGTCGAAATCGGTGTACTGGTACATGGCGCTCAGGCAATGATCTTGAAACCGGCGAACGCCAGCGTGGCCGAGAGCAGCACGCGGGTCATGCGCTCGGGCAGAAAACGGGTGAGTTGGGCGCCCAGCCAGATGCCCGGAACCGAGCCCAGCAGCAGCGCCAGCAGCAGCGGCCCATCGACATGGCCGAGCGCCGCATGACCGATGCCCGCCACCAGGGTGAGCGGCACGGCATGGGCAATGTCGGTGCCCACCAGTTGCCGCGTCGGCAATCGCGGATAGAGCAGGAGGATGCAGAGCGAGCCGATGGCCCCGGCGCCCACCGAACTGAGCGTGACCAGCACGCCCAGCAACGCACCGAGGGCGATGGTCAAGCCCGGCTTGCGCGCGGGCGGCAAACGCGTCTCGAGCCGCAGCGCCAGCCGCTGCCAGAACCCGCGTGACATCACTGCGGCCGCGGTGAGCAGCAAGGCGATGCCGAGGGCCAGGCTGAGCACGCCGAACCAGGCCTTGCCCGCTCCCGAGACATGCATCGCCGCGAGGGTGACGAGCGCCGCGGGCAGACTGCCGGCAAGCATCAGCCCGGCAATGCCGCGATCGACATGCCCATGACGCTGGTGCGCCACGGCCCCGGAAAATTTGGTGAGTGCGGCGAACCACAGATCGGTGCCGATCGCCACGGGCAGGTCGAGCCGGAACACGGCGAGCAGCAACGGCGTCATCAACGACCCCGCGCCAACCCCCGTGGCGCCGATCAGGGCGCCCGCGGCGAGGCCGAAAAGAATGGCTTGTGCATGCATCGGTGGAGCTTTGCTGGGGTTGGGGATGATGGCCGAATCCTAGGGATGGGTCGTGCCAAAGCAAACGACAGTCTTCTCATACCGATAGATGCCGGACGATATAAGCAGGAATGCGGGAACGGCGCCTGCTCTGCAGGTGCCCCGATGCCCAATTGGCCATATGACGCCCACTTGACGCCCACTTCGTACGGCGTTGCGGGCGCGGCCAGTTTTTCCGGATTCGGTTTCGAGCCCGACCCGAACGCGCGGCGCTGCCGCATCGGCGCGCGGAGGCCTTTTTCTTGCCGCGGCACGCGGCGATGTCCGGCGCCACGGCGCCGGGCGCGGTTTCCGCAAGCCGCGCCCGGACCCCGATAAGATGCGGCCATGATGCGCATCCTGCTCGCCAACGACGATGGTTACCTCGCCCCCGGTCTGCACGCCCTCCACGCGGGCTTGAGCCGCCTGGCCGACGTCACCGTGGTGGCGCCAGAACAGAATGCCAGCGCGGCGTCCAACGCCCTCACGCTCAGCCGGCCGCTGACGGTGTACAAGGCCGACAGCGGCTTTCTCTACATCAACGGCACCCCGTCGGATTGCGTGCACATCGCGCTCACCGGCCTGCTTGACTTCCGGCCCGACCTGGTGGTCAGCGGCGTGAACAACGGCGCGAACCTGGGCGACGACACCATCTACTCGGGAACCGTGGCCGCCGCGACCGAGGGCTACCTGTTCGGCATGCCGGCCCTGGCCGTGTCCCTTGTGCACAAGGGTTGGGAGCATCTCGACACCGCCGTGCAGG
>DAIAZB010000639.1 GCA_027443745.1 Thiomonas sp.
GCCACCAGCGCGGCAACCATGCCCGGCACCATGCAGCGTATGGCCGAAATCGCGCTGCCAGGCACGGCGGCCCGCTTCGATTACATGGTGCTGGACGCAGCCAAGGACCGCCTGCTCATCAACCAAATGGGTGCCGGGCGCACCCTGGTGTTCGACCTGCGGCAGCGGCGCCTGGTCGGTCAGATCGGCGGCCTGGCTGCGCCCACCGGCATCACTCTCGCCCCGGCGCTGCACCTGGCGTTCATCAGCGACCCTGGCGCTGGGCTGGACCGGGTCTGGGGCGGCGGCAGCGTGGTGGCGGTGAGCCTGCGCACCCTGGCCGTGGTGCAACGGTTTGCTGCGGGCGGTTTTCCCGACGGCAGCGCCTGGGTGCCTGGCGTGGACCGATTGTTCGTCTCGAATGAGCGCGGCGGTGTGGAGACGGTCATCGGCGGTACGCCGCTGCGGGTGGAGCAAAACCTCAAACTCGGCGGCGAGGCGGGCAACAGCGCGTTCGACGCCGCCTCAAACCGGGTGCTGGTGAATGTGCAGACCCGCGGCCAAATCGCCGTCATCAACCCCGAAACGATGGAGATCGAGGACCGCGTCACCCTGCCCACCACCTGCCAGCACAACCACGGCCTGCTGGTGGACGATGCCGACCATCTGGCCTTCGTCGCCTGCGATGGCAACGCTCGACTGCTGAGTCTGCACCTGCCCGAATTGCGACCGGCGCAGTTGAATCGCCTGGGCCGCGACCCCGATGTGCTGGCGCTGGACGTCACGCGTCACCGGCTCTGGGTGGCCAGTGAAAGCGGGGTGTTGAGCGTGTTCCGCATCCACGACGGCAAGCTGCGGACGCTGTGGCGCGGCGGCGTCGGCCCGGATGCGCATAGCGTGGCCATCGATCCAGTCACTGGCTGGGCATGGTTCCCGCTGGCAGATGTGGATGGCAGGCCAGTGCTGCGAGCGCTGCGGCTGGTGCCGGGCCGAGAGGTTGGGCGCCTCTCCTGTGGGCTTACAACACCACAGCCACCATCGGATGCGAACTGAGCGCCTGGTACAGCGTGTCGAGCTGGGCACGGCTGGTGGCGCGGATGGTGCAGGTGCAACTGAGGTAATTGCCGCCGCTGGACGGGCGCAACTCCATGGTGGCCGGATCGAAATCGGGGGCGTGCTCGCGCACGAGCGCCGCGATGGTCTGGGCGAAGCCGTCGGCGTTGCGCCCCATGATCTTGATCGGGAAATCGCTCGGATAGACGATCAGGCTTTCGCCATCCGGGTTGACACTGCGCAGGGTTGCAGACGTCTTGGTGTTCATATGGATGCTGGGACCGGACCTGCACTTGCGAGCGGCACGGCCATGGGTGGTTCGGAATGGCCCGATTGTCCTGCAGAAGTCCTCCGGGCAACGGGCTCCGGCCCGATACCCCCAGCCGCCGTGCCGGCAGCGCAGTCTGAGGGCAACGCCCTGATGGATACACGCCACACCGACTCTAAGCACATCCCGAATGCTTGGCGCCCTGATACGCCGCATACAGCGCGGCATACACCGGCCCGGGCTTGCCACTGCCCACCGCACGCTCGTCGAGCGTGGTCACGGCCAGAACCTCCTTGGTGGCGGACGTGAGCAGAATTTCGTCGGCGCAGCGCAACTCCCACTCGGCCACCGGGCGGCGCTCGAGCGGCACGCCGGCGCTGGCGGCGAGCGTGTCCATCAGGCCGACGCGAATCCCCGCAAGCTTGAGGTTGTCCATCGGCGGACAGGCGAGGCGGCCGTGACGCACCACCCAGACGTTGGACGCCGAGGCTTCGGTGAGCCAGCCGTCGCGCACGAGGATGGTCTCCTGGGCCCCCGTCTCGGCCGAAGCCTGCCGCGCCAACACATTGCCCAGCAGGGCGATGCTCTTGATCTGGGCGCGCAGCCAGCGCGTGTCGGGCAGAGTGATGCAGGCTGCGCCCTGCTCGCGCAAGTCTTGCGGCACATGCGGGAAGGGGAAGCTGTAGGCGAACACCGTGGGTGGCGTGTCCTTGGGAAAGGCGTGGTCGCGGCGGGCCACGCCGCGCGTGACCTGAATGTAGACGCACTGATCGGCCGGGTCGTTGCCGGCCAGCAGGCGCGCCACGAGCGCGGCCCAGGCCTCGTGTCCGAGCGGGTCGCGCATGCCGATTGCGCCCAACGAGCGGCCGAGGCGGGCGATATGCTCGTCCAGGCAAAACGGCACGCGGCCGTAGGCCGGCACCACTTCGTACACGCCGTCACCAAAGATGAATCCTCGGTCCAGGACCGGCACGCGGGCTTCGTCCAGTGGCAGATAAGCGCCATTGAGGTGGCAAATGGATTCGCGCATCGTGTGCCGTCGTCAGCGCACCAGGCCGCGCCGCGCCGCCTCCAGCGCCGCTTCGGCGCGGGAGGAGATGTCGAGCTTGCGGTAGATCTGTTTCACATAATCAGCCACGGTGTGGCGCGACAAACCCAGTTGCAAGGCGATTTCCGGCAGGGTGTAGCCCTTGCCGACGCGTTGCAACACCTCGGTTTCGCGTTCGGTGAGAATGACTTCGGGCTCCTCCACCATGCCGTGGCGAGCCCTGGCCTGGGGGCTGAGGTGGTGCGCCAGATCGTGGGGGCCCGCCGGCGGCGTACCGCCCGCGTCGGTCACGCGACGGCCCCACTTGGTTGCGCCATCGGCTGCACCCACTGTGCTCGAGGTCTCGGCGTGGCCCTTGAGCGCGGCAAAATGCATGAGCATGCGCCGCGCCACCGAAGAGCTCAGCGGCGGCTCGCCTTCCTGGATGCGCCGCAGTTGCGCCACCAGTTCAATTTCCGGCCGGTCTTTCAGCACATAGCCGAAAGCGCCGGCCTGCAGCGCCGGAAACAGATGGTTGTCGTCGTCGAACATGGTGATGACCACGGCGCGCGCCTGGGGCTGGGCCGCGTGCAAGGTGCGCAACACATCCAGGCCGCTGCCGTCGGGCAGGCCGAAGTCGATCAGCGCCAGCTCGATGGTGCGGCTGCGAATCAGGCTCTCCGCCTGGGCGCGGGTGCTGGCTTCGCACACGGGAAGCTCGGGCAACACCTGGCTGAGCAGGCGCGCCATGGCGGTGCGCGACTCGGCCAGGTCTTCGACGATCAGGGTGCAGCGTTGGGCTTCGGGCATGAGCTTGAATGGTGGCCTGGGTGCTTGGAGCGCGTACACAAACCGCATTCGGGATTTGTCAACACCCATTGTAGGGATGATCCCGATCGCCTCCGCAGAGCGCTCGCATGGTGTCCAACTTCCCCAACATCGGCCGCCATGGCCCGCTTGTTGCACGCATGTCGCACAATCACGGCTATGTTGCCGCATACGCCGGCGTCACTCTAGCCACCCGAACTCCTTGATTCTCAAACAACAATTCACACCCCCTGACAACGCACGCCTCGCCCACCTCTGCGGGCCACTGGACGAAAATCTGCGGCAAATCGAAATTGCCTTCGACATCGTCATCCGGCATCGCGAGCAGCGCTTCACGCTGGAGGGCACGCGGGCCCGATCGGCTCAGGCGTTGCTGCAAGCCCTGTGGCTGCGAGCCGACAAGGCGCTCGGGCTGGACGACATCCAGCTGGAACTGACCCAGGCCGCGCAGGGCCTGGAGCCGAACCTGCAGGCCGCGGCCGACGAACCCGTGCTGCAGACCCGCCGCCCCAATCTGCACGGACGCACGCCGCGCCAGACCGAGTACATCCGCAGCATCCTCGGCCACGACCTGACCGTGGGTCTCGGCCCGGCCGGCACCGGCAAGACCTTCCTCGCCGTGGCCTGCGCGGTGGACGCGCTGGAGCGCAATGCGGTGGAGCGCCTGGTGCTGACGCGCCCCGCGGTGGAGGCCGGCGAGCGCCTGGGCTTCCTGCCCGGCGATCTGTCGCAGAAGGTCGATCCGTATCTGCGCCCGCTGTACGACGCCCTGTACGATCTGCTGGGCTTCGACCGCACCCAGAAGATGTTTGAAAAGCAGGTGATTGAAATCGCCCCGCTGGCGTATATGCGCGGCCGCACGCTGAACCACGCTTTCGTCATTCTGGACGAGGCCCAGAACACCACGGTCGAGCAGATG
>DAIAZB010000640.1 GCA_027443745.1 Thiomonas sp.
CATGCACCTCCCCCTTGCTGCCGAAACCGGCCACGCCACGAAACACGGTGACACCGTGGACCTTGTGCTGTTCGTGCAGCAGCTTGAAGATTTCATGCATCAGGTTGTGGCCCTGCACCTTGTCGCCTTCCTTGATGTAGATGCGCGCCATCGTGACGGTTTTCATGGGTCAGACTCCCAGGTTGTGTGAAAGATAGGCGCCGAGCGCCGTGCCCAGCATGGACAGCAAGACGGACAGAATCACGTAAAGCCCGGCTTTGGCCGCTTCGCCGTTTTCAATCAGATTCAGTGTTTCCAACGAAAAGGTGGAAAACGTGGTGTAGGTGCCGACGCCGCCCGTGAGGATGCCAGTGCGCATGGCCGGGCTGATGGCGGCATATTTCAGGGTTTCATAAAACAGGAAGCCCATCAGGAACGAGCCGACGATATTGATCGACAGGGTGGCGAAGGGGAACGACCGCCCCAGCGCGCGCTGCACGACGATGGTGTGTCCGTAGCGGCTGAAAGCGCCGATGAGCGCGAAGATCGCGATGTAGAGGAATGTCATCGAAGTGTCCCGCCGCTCAGGAGTCGGTGAATTGCAGATGGCGCGACAGATAGGCGCCGAAGAACGCGGCGGCGACCGAGAACACCACGGACGCGCCGATATAGAGTCCGGACAGGATGAAGTGCCCGAGTTCGAGCAGATGGATGGCTTCGATGGAGAAGGTGGAAAACGTGGTGTAGGTGCCGAGGCCGCCGGTGAGAATGCCTGTGCGCAGCTCCGGGCTGACGTTGATGCGCTCCAGCGTTTCGAAAAACAGGAAGCCCATCAGGAACGACCCCAGCACATTGATCGACAAGGTGGCGAACGGAAAGGCGTCGCCGAGCACGCCCTGCACCACGAGAGACTGCCCATACCGGGCGAACGCGCCCAGGATGGCGAAAACAGCGATGTACACGGAAACCATGAAACGTCCTGGAAATCAAGAAAGAGTGGGTCGTGCCGCGGTGTAGGCTCGGTGCGCGGCCCGAAGCGGCACGACGGCAACCGGGATTGTTGTTGTTTTCTCGGGGGCGGGTGGCTCGCGGCGGTTGTTGCGCGCGCATCAGGTTGGCGGCGTCCACACCAGGACCAGCCCGAACACCAGCACGAGAAGGATGCCGATGTAGGCGAGATAGGCGTTCATCAGGCCGTTCTGCAGAAAACGCAATCGGCGCGCCAGCCACTCCACCGTATGTACCGCCGGGGTGAACAGCAGAGCGCCGAACATGGGGGCTTGCGAATAGCTGAACTGCAGTTCCTTGAGAAAGTAGGGCTTGCCTTCGAACTGTCGTGCCACGGCGTTGTGGGGACGATAGACAAAGTTGTAGAACACACGCATCGCGTTGGAGAACGACAGCGCGGTGGTCGCTCCGGCGTGGGCGGCATAGTTTTCGCCGACGCACCACAGCGGCGCGCGGCGCACCGCAAAGCGCCTGCGGCCCCAGACCAGCCAGAGTGGCAACAGCGCCAACAGCGGCACGGCCAGCACCAGCATGGCCGGGGAGATGAAGGCAAACCCGGCCGACAGCGGCACCAGCAGCCAGCCGTGGGTCATCTGCCGTGCAGCGTCCGCGGCGGGCCACGCGGCCTGTTGCATCAGCGGCAGCCACCACACCAGGGTCACGGCGAACACCGGCACGGCCAGGCCGGTGATGAGCACGGAGAGCGTTTGCAATGCCGTCAGTTCCGCCTGGTGTTTGCGATGTTGCGCGGCGTGCTCCTCGTTCTGTCCCAGCAGTCCGACGCCGAACAGCTTGGTCATGGTCGCCAGGGCGATCGCGGCGGTCAGCGCCAAGCCTGCCCCGGCCAGCGCCAGGGCGATGCGCGAGCCGTCGCCTTTCAAGGTGAAGTCGTGGAACAGGGCCTGGAACAAATACCACTCGCTCACAAAGCCGGCGGTGGGTGGCATGGCGGCCAGGCTCATGGCCGCGAACACCGCGCCCAGGCCGAGGGTGAGTGGTGCATGGCGCAGGATGGCGCTTTGGCGCAGATGATGGTTGCCCTGCAGCGCGGCGGCTGAATCGGCCGTGAGAAACAGGCTGCCCTTGGCCAGGCTGTGGCCCATGAGGTGAAGCATGCCCACCGTCCAGGCCAGCGCCGACAGCATGTCCTGGCCACCGGCGCGGAAAATCAGCGCCGCGCCCAGCGCGGTCACCGCAACCCCGGCGTTCTCGGCGGAGGAAAACGCCAGCAGGCGTCGCCAGTCGCTTTGCTGGAAGGCGTAGAGGATGGCGAGAATGGCGGTGAACGTGCCCGCCGCCAGCACCACCACACCGAAGCCCGCCAGCCAGGGCGGGTTGCCCGTCCATTGCAGCAGCGCACGACCCAGCGCGAAGTAGGCGGCGTTCAGGACGATGCCCGACATGAGCGCGCCGGTGGAGCCGCTGCCGCTGCCGTAAGCCCCCGGATACCACTCGTAAAACGGCAGCAGCCCGAGCTTGGCGCCGAAGCCCGCCAGCCACAGCAGGCCGAGGACAATGGCCGGGGCCACGCCCCATCCGGTCCACCGCAGGGCGTAGGTGCCGAAGGCCAGACTCGGCCCCAGCATCAACACCGCCAGCAGCAAGGCCACGCCACCCACTTCCAGCAGCGCGAGCATGAACAGGTTGTCGCGCCCGGCCTGCACGCTGCGATGATCCGCCAGCAGCATGAGCGCGCCGCCGAACCCCATCACCTCCCAGGCGATGAGAAAACTCGCACCGTCTTGCAGGCCGTACACGCCTAAAGCGCCGAGCAGCGACAGCGCCGCGCCTGCGGCCCAGCCGCGTGTGTGCCTGGTGCCGCCGCGCAAGGATGCAAAAAAGGCGGGCAGCAGCGCGGGCAGCATCAGCCACAGCGCGGCGGCATCGGGGTGGAAGATGACGGGGTCATCGCCGAGTTGCAGCACGGCCCGCCCCGCGCTACCGCCGGGCAGGCCCCACAGCGCGCCGACGGCGGCGAGCGCGCAGCCCAGCGCGAGAAGCAAGCGGGGCAGAGCCGTACCCAAGAACAGATCGGCACGAAGCGCCAGCACCCAGGCCAGCGCGGCCAGGCCGAAGGCGGTCAGCGCGATGGCATCAGGCGTGTTCATGCTGGCCTCGATGGACGCGCTGCGGCCGGCGTTGCAGCAGCATCAGCAGTGCTTCGATCAGCGCGGCCGGGTTGGGCGGGCAGCCGGGCAGCCATACATCCACCGGCAGGATGCCCTCCAGCCCCTGATGGCAGGCGTAGCCGCCACCATTGGTGCCGCCGCCGGTGGCGCAGGTCCCGGCAGCCATCACCCAGCGGGGTTGCGGCATGGCCTCATAGGTGCGCAGCAGCGGCTCGCGCATCGCGGCAGTGACGGGGCCGGTGACCAGCAGCAGATCGGCGAAACGCGGCGATGGGGTGAAGAACACCCCCAGCCGGTGCAGGTTGTAGAAGGGGTTGAGCAGGGCTTGCAGCTCGCTCTCGCAGCCATTGCACGAGCCGGCATCGACGTGGCGGACGTGCAGGCTCTTGCCGAAGATTTTGAGTTCCCGCGTGAGCGCTTGTTCGTTCGAGTCTCCCCCTCCCGACCTCGCCCACGTGGTGGTGGATAAGTGGTCCCCTCCCTCCCCACGCTGTGGGGAGGGAGGGGGTGTGGAGGTTTCTACCAAACCCCGATTCAACAAATCCGCCTTGTCGCGCACGCCGAATGCCCAGTCGTGGCTGATGCTGAACGCCCCCGCGGGGCAGACCTCGGTGCAAAGCTGGCAGCCGACGCAGCGGGCATAGTCGAGTCGCACCTGCTGGCCAGCATCGACCCCAATGGCGGAGGCTGGACATGCGGCGACACAATCGTTGCAGCCGCTCTGCGTCGCGTTGCAGCGCGTCGCGTCGAAACGTGGCAGACCGAGTACGCCCTCCTGCCCGTCGGGGCCGGGGCGCTGCGGCCAGGGGGTGGTGGCGCGGCCTTTTTGGAGGCCAAACCAGGTCCAGACGGGCATGGTCGTTCTCCTTTCAGCGGTCGGCACCGGCGACGGACAGGCCGAAGCTGGCTTCGTTGATGGCGTAATCCATCATGTTGCTGTCCTCCACGGTGAAGGGAAACACCCGCCAGTTGGAAAACGACGGGTCTTTGATCTTGACGCGCTGCAGTCGGGTGCGGCTTTCATCCAGATGAACCGCGTAGAGCAGCCCGCCGCGCGTGCCCTCCCCCCAGCCCAGGCCTTCGCCTTGCGGGTCGGGCCCCTCCATCACGTCGCAGCGCAGCACCGGACCGGGCTTGACGCGGCCGATGGTCTGGCGAATGATGGCCAGCGACTCGCGGATCTCCGCCATGCGCACCAGCGAACGGGCATGGGCGTCGCCGACTTGTTGCACCGGCACGGAGAAGCGCACCTTGCCGTAGTTGGCGTAAGGATGGTCGCGTCGCAGATCGCGGTCGAGGTCGCTGGCGCGCTCGACCGGGCCGGTGGCGCCCTGGTCGAAGGCCACCTGGCGCAGCAGCACGCCGGTGGTCATCAGCCGGTCGAGGTGGCTGCGGGTGTTTTCAAGGCGCTGCAGATAGCTGGCGATGTCGTCGGTGACGGTGTCGAGCGCGGCGTCCAGGCCGCTCACATCGAGGTCGCGGCGCAACCCGCCGGGGGTAATGAGGCCGCGCAAAAACCTGCTGCCAGTGAGTTTGCCGTTGATCTGCTTGAGCCGTTCTTCGAGCAGATGGCCCTCGGCCTCGCCGACCTTCAGCGTGGTGGTTTTGGACAGGTGGCCGAGATAGTGCAGATGGTTGTAGAGCCGCTCCAGTTCGGCCAGGATGACGCGCAGGTAGCGTGCCCGCGCCGGGGCGCGCCAGCCCATCGCACCCTCCACTGCCTGGGCGTAGGCCAGCGCATGGGCCACCGAGTCGATGCCGCTGACGCGCTCGGCCAGCACCGCGCCTGCGCGCAATGTCTGGGTCTGAAACCGTGCCTCCATCGCCCGGTGCTTGTAGAACAAACGCGGGTGATAGTGCAGGATGCCTTCGCCGATGTAGAAGAACAGGAACTGCGCTGATTCGACGATGTCGGCCCGCACCGGGCCGAAGGGCAGGCGCTGGATGTCCGGCCCCAAGACCAGCGGCACGATGGGCGGTTGCGGGGTGAAGTCGAGAGCCGCGGCATGGATGTCGAAACCATGCGCAAGTGGTGCAGGTTGGCGCGGCATGCCTTCATGCAGCACCAGCGGGTTGGGTTCGGGGTGGCCGTCGAACTGCAGGCCGTACAGGTCCATCATTTCGCGCTCGTACCAGCCCAGCAGTGTCAGCTTGTTGGCCAGCGAGGGCAGGGTGTGGTCTTGCGGGCGCACGCGCCAAACCTTGTAGGGCTGCTTGGCGCCCTGGCTGAGCACGTACACCACATCCATGCTGCCATCGGCGCAGCCGTAGGCATAGGCCATCTGCATGCGGCCGTGGGCGCTGGGGGTGTCGCCCAGATCGGTGAGCAGGCTGTCGGTGGCGGCAGGCAACTCTGCAGGGCTCAGGCGGATGATGTCGCAGTGGCGCATGTCAGTTCCGCACGGCCGTTCCGAAGGAAATGACATCCCTCTTGGGGAGAAGTGAGCGTAGTGAGTCAGGGGGCTGTTTCACCTTACACCCCTCCCAGTTGCGCGGCGATGCCCGCCAGATGGTTCCAGATGGCGGGCAGCCACCACAGGCCGAGCAGCAGGATGGCGGCCAGCGCCACCGCCATCGGCGCCACATGCACGAACTTCAATTTCAGATGCGGCGCATGCTCCGGTCGCGAGCCGAAATACATGGCGCGGAAGTGGTTGAGGAAGCCGATGAAAATGACGATGAGCAGCACCGCCATCCACCACACCGCCCATGGGTTGGCGCTTTGCATGCCCGCGCGCAGGATGGTCAGCTCCGAGAGGAACAGTCCGAACGGCGGCGCCCCGGTGATGGCCACCGCCCCGGCCAGCCAGAGGGCGCCGCTGCGCGGAAAAAAGCGCAGCACGCGGCGGATGCGGTCGATGTCTTTGCTCTCGTAAGCATGCATCATGTTGCCCGCGCCGAAGAACACCAGGCTCTTGGTGAGCGAGTGATTGAGCATGTGATAGAGCGCGCCGATCACCCCCAGCGGCCCGCCGAAGCCAAAGCCCAGCGCGATCACCCCCATGTGCTCCACGCTGGAGTAAGCCGCCAGGCGCTTGACAATGGTCTGGCGGCTGATGAACAGCGCCGCCTCCAGCAGGCTGAAGGCGCCCAGCACCACCAGCGCGGTGCGCGCCATGGTCTCGATGGCGGTGTGCTGCACGATCTGCAAATAGCGCACGATGCCCAGCATGGCGCAGTTGAGCAGCGCGCCCGACAGCATGGCCGAGACGGGTGCCGGGCCTTCGCTGTGCGCATCCGGCAGCCAGGTGTGCATGGGAGCCAGACCCACCTTGGTGCCGAAACCCACCAGCACCAGCAGAAAGCTCAGCAGCAGCAACAGCGGTTCGGCCTTGGGGGCGATGAGGGCGAGATTGGCCCAGGTCATGGCGTACACCGGGCCGAGGATGAAGGTGCCGGCCCAGTAAAACAGCACCGTGCCCAGCAATGCCAGCCCCAGCCCTGCGGAGACGATGACGATGTACTTCCAGGCCGCTTCGATGCTTTCCGGCGCGCGCTGAAAGCCCACCAGAAAGGCGCTGACGATGGTCGTCAGGTCGATGGCGATCCAGTACAGGCCCGGGTTGTTCTGCGCCGGGGCGAAGAACATGGTCAGCGCGAACGCGGCGAACAGGGCGTAGAAGCGGTGCAGCCGCGCCTGCTCGCCGTGCATCCAGCGCATGTAGCCGATGGCGTAGACGCTGGCCAGCAGATAGACGATGGCCAGGCACAGCATGACCCACACGCCGAGGTCGTCGAGCAGCAGGCCGTGGTTCAGCGCGGTGATGGCCGTGCCGGGCGTGGCGACGAGCAGCACGATCACCAGGATGAGGTCGATGACCGCCGCGGCGAGGTTCAGCGCCTCGGCAATGCGGCTGCGGCGCGATGCCCAGCTCCCCACCGCCGCGAGCGCGGTGACAGCCCAGATCGCATACAAAGCATTCCAGATCATGCCTTGCTCCAGGTGCTGAGCAATGCACCCATCGCCTCACCCCACCAAGCGCGTGAGGTCGCGGCTGCTGGTCGTGCCCACTTCCTTGTGCAGGAAGCGGATCAGCATGCCGAAGGTTGAGACGATGATCAGCAGGTCGAACAGGATCACCATTTCCAGCAGCAGGGGCATGCCCGGCACCAGGATCTGCGAACCGAGAAAGATGCCGTTCTCGATCACCAGTAGACCGAGGATGGAACTCACCGCCTCGGCGCGCAGCACCAGCATCAGAAAGCCGATGAGCTTGAGCGCGAACATCGCGGTGAGCGCCAGCACGGCGATGTTGTCCACCAGGTTCATGCGCACGCCCAGCTTCTCGGCCACCGCGTAGGAAAACAGCACCAGAAAGCCGCCGAGCACGATGCTCGACGCCGGTTGCAGCAAGGGCGTGAACTCGCGGTTCTGCCCCAGGCCGTTGACGATGCGCACCAGCAGATACGGCAGCAGAGCGCCGCGAAACAGCGCGGTCAGCGCGGCGATGAAAATCAGCTCCGGATAATGCCCGGTGATGCCGATGGCCAGCGACAGCGCTGCAATCACCCATGACTCGGCGGCGAAGGCCAGGATGTGGTTTTTGATCCAGTGCGAGCCCAGCATGACGAAGGCGAGGATGAGCGCGATGATGATCAGCAGACTGAAGATGGAGGCCTGCACGCCGCCGAGGTGGAAGATCAGCATGGCGTCATTCCCCTCAAACCTGCCGCGCGACGATGGCGAGAATGGCCATCAGAAAGGACAGCGCCAGCGGCTCCTGATAGCGGTAAAAGCGTAGCCGCGACTGCGCGGTATCGACGAACACCATCACAAGGCCGAGGGCGAACCATTTCGCCAGCAGCGCCACGGTCGCTCCCAGGATGCCCAGCGCCGTGCCCTGGATGGACAAGCCCCAGGGGATGGTCAGCACGTTGAGGAAGATGGTGTAGAGAATGGCCTGCTTCATCCACGATGCCCACTTCAGCAGCGCCAGCAGCGGGCCGGAGTATTCGAGGATGCGCGCCTCGCCGATCATGTAGATCTCGTCGTGGATGCTCGAATGGATCGGCAGGCGCTCGGTTTCCACCGTGAGCAGAATGAAAAACGCCGCCACCAGGAACAGATGCGCCGGGCCCCAGAACACCGCTGGCTGCGCCACCAGCAGGTGATTGACGACGAAGGGCAGCATGGCCTGGGCCAGCAGGGTGATGCCAATGAACACCATGATCAGCGTCGGCTCGGCCAGGATGGCGAGCATGGCCTCGCGGCTCGACCCCAGTCCGCCATAGGGGTGGCCGCTATCGAGGCCCGCGAGCAGGATGGCGAAACCGCCCAGTGTGAGGATGAGTCCGCCGCCGAGGATGTCGCCCATGTCCGACAGCGGCAGCGGATAGTTGGTCAGCACCGGGATGAGCAGGGGCACCGTGAGCATGGCCGCGAATGCCACGATGGGCGCGGCCCAGAAAATCCACGAGGCCGTCTGCGGCACCACGATCTCCTTGCGGAACCACTTGGCCAGATCGCGGTAGGGCTGGAACAGGCTCGGTCCCTGACCGCGTTGCACTTTCTCCTCCATCTTCGCGATGAAGCCGTGCAGCAGGGGCGAGAGCAGCACGATCGCCAGCACTTGAGCGATTTGCTGTAGCACAGTATGGCCTTGCATCGCGACTCCTCCCATGCAGTCAACCCAGCCGCAATTTGCGGCGCCGGGTAGGAGTCATCAGCCACCGGCTGGTGCCGGGGCGGTTGTGGCGAACTCCATCGCCATCTCAATTGATAGCTAGTTTAGAAGCGTCCAAAGTGCCCGGTCAAGGCGACATTCGTGCCGAAGTGCAACCGGCCAGGTTTGCGCGAACGGTCCGGCATCGTTTGGATAAGCGCCCGCGACAACACGCGCTGGCGGTGTAACGCCGCCAGCAAGTTTTTGCTGGCGGCGTTACAAGAAGAAGGTTTCCGACACGCACGAGGCACGCCATGCAAACTCCATCAAGCCCAGCACACAGCGCTTCAGACTCCAGCGCCGAGGGGCGCACCGAGACCGACTCCTTTGGCCCGATCGAGGTTCCAGCGACTTGCCTATGGGGCGCGCAGACGCAGCGTTCGCTGCAGCATTTCGCCATTTCCAGCGAAACCATGCCGCTCGAATTCATTCGTGCGCTGGCCTTGGTCAAGCGGGCCTGTACTGCGGTCAATGCCGATCTCGGACGGCTCGATTTGCGCACGGCCCAAGCCATCATCGAGGCTGCCGACGAAGTCATCGCCGGCAGGTTTCCGCACGACTTCCCGCTGGTCGTGTGGCAGACCGGTTCGGGTACGCAAACCAATATGAATATGAACGAGGTGCTGGCCAACCGCGCCTCTGAGCTGCTGGGTTCCGGCATGGGGCAGGCACGCAGCGTGCACCCGAACGATCAGGTGAATATGGGGCAGTCGTCGAACGATATTTTTCCCACGGCCATGCATGTCGCCGTGGCGGCGCAAACCGTGGGGTGCCTCCTGCCCGCGCTCATTGCCTTGCGCCAAACCTTGCAGGGCAAGGTCGAGGCTTTTGCCGACATCGTGAAAATTGGCCGCACTCATCTGCAGGATGCCACGCCCTTGACGCTGGGGCAGGAGTTTTCGGGCTATGTGGCCCAACTCGACTTGGCACGCCACTCCATTGAAGCCGCGCTGCATCCGGTGTATGCCTTGGCCGTTGGCGGCACCGCGGTGGGCACTGGGCTGAACACCCATGTCTCGTTCGGCCCGCGTGTGGCCGCCGAGCTGGCGCGGCAGACCGGATTGCCGTTCACCAGCGCCGACAACAAATTCGCCGCCTTGGCAGGGCACGAGGCGTTGCTGTTCCTGCACGGCGCGCTCAAGACCCTGGCCGCAGCGCTGATGAAAATCGCGGGCGACGTGCGCTGGCTCGCCTCTGGGCCGCGCAGCGGGCTGGGCGAAATTCGTATTCCAGAAAACGAGCCTGGCAGCTCCATCATGCCCGGCAAGGTCAACCCAACCCAGTGCGAGGCGCTCACCATGCTGTGTTGCCAGGTGTTCGGCAACGACGTGGCTGTGAATTTTGGCGGCGCGTCGGGCCATTTCGAGCTGAACGTGTTCAAGCCGCTGATCGTCCATAACGTGCTGCAGAGCTTGCGCTTGCTGGCCGACGGCATGGGCAGCTTCGACCACCATCTTGCTCGTGGCATTGAGCCCGACCGCGCTCGCATCGCCGAGTTGATGCAGCGCTCGCTCATGCTGGTCACGGCCCTGGCGCCGCATCTCGGCTACGACCGCTGCGCGCAAATTGCCAAAGCCGCGCACCACGCCGGCGGCACGCTGCGCGAGGCCGCGCTGGCTTCAGGCTGGGTCAGCGCCGAACACTACGACCGCTGGGTACGGCCACAAGACATGGTGCATCCAAGTTGATGTTGGGTCGCGTCAAGGGCCTGAGGCGCTGCGCAGCGGTCAACGCGCCAGAGCTAAACATTCAAGATGTTGCTTGCACTTAGAGTTTCAAGTGCTTCATTTAAGAGGATTTTTTCTCAATAATCTGTGAAAAAACACAGTTTCCAATGTTCCGCTAAGTGCTTGTTTGTAAAGCGAATTTTTCCATTTTTCCGCTTGACGTTGGTATTTTTGCCCCTTACAGTGCAGCCAAGTGCAGAAAAGTGGGTAAAAGTGCAGGGATACAGCCCTGCGCTGACGGCAATCGGAGAAGCGCGTGTTCATTGGCATATCGGCGTTGACGCTGGACGGCAAGGGTCGCATGACCGTGCCCGCGCGCCACCGCGACATGCTGCTGGCGCAGGCGGGCGGTCGGCTGACCCTGACCAAGAGTCCCGAGGGTTGCCTGATGTTGTTTGGCGACGCGCAATGGCAGGAGTTTCGCGCCAGGATCAGCCAACTGCCCATGGAGGCGCAGGGCTGGAAGCGCATCTATCTGGGCCATGCCACCGAAACCGAGATCGACGCCACGGGACGCGTGCTCATCTCGCCGGAATTGCGTGCGGCGGCACGTATCGAACGTGAGATCGACTTGATCGGCATGGGTTCGCATTTCGAAATCTGGGATCGAGCCACCCACCAGGCCCGCGAGGCGGCGGTGATCGAGGCCGGCATGCCCGAAGCCGTGCGCAACATCGTGGTGTGAAGGTGACGCCAGATGCTCAACACCACCCCCGCCGCTGCAGCACCGCTGCAGCACCGTACCGTGTTGTTGCACGAAGCCGTCGAACTGCTGGTGACGGACCCGGCCGGCATCTATCTCGATGCGACGTTCGGCCGCGGTGGCCACACGCAGGAGTTGCTGGCGCGCCTGGGGCCGCAGGCTCGCGTGGTGGCGCTGGACCGCGATCCCCAGGCCATAGCCGCCGGCCAGGATCTGGCGCGAGCCGATGCGCGCCTGACGCTGGTGCACGCCGCATTTTCCGAATTGGGCGCGGTGCTGGATGGGATGAACCTGCCCAGGGTGCAGGGCATGTTGTTCGATCTGGGCGTGTCGTCGCCACAGATCGACGAGACCCGGCGCGGCTTCAGCTTTCGCGGCGACGCCCCGCTGGACATGCGTATGGACACCACGCGCGGCATCACCGCCGCGCAATTTCTGGCCCAAGCCAGCGTTGATGACATCACCCGGGTGCTGAGAGACTATGGCGACGAACGGGCTGCTTTCCCGATTGCAAAGGCGGTTGTGGCTCGCCGCGAACGGGGTGAACCCGTCACCCGTACCGCCGAGCTTGCCGGCCTCGTGGC
>DAIAZB010000641.1 GCA_027443745.1 Thiomonas sp.
ACGCCGGGCCGACCCGCCAGCGGAATCCGGCGCTACGGTCCCGCGGCCGTGGCGCGCGTTCGCTTCATCAAGGCGGCGCAGCGCTTGGGCTTCAGCCTGGACGATGTCGAGCAGTTGTTGCGGCTCGACGATGGAACGCACTGCCGCGAAGCCGCCACGCTGGCCTCGGATCGGCTCGCCGATGTGCGTGCTCGTCTGCGGAATTTGCAACGCATGGAATCGGCGCTGGCAGCGCTGGTCCAGGCGTGCGACACACGCCGGGGCAAGGTCTCCTGTCCGCTGATCGGCAGCCTGCAGCAACAGGTGGAGGCCTGAGCCTTCCGCATGTCGCGCCATGGCGAGTCGGCCTCACGGGAACGCGAGCGCCCGATCGTGTTCCGCGGCGTCCATCATCGCCACGGCTGACGCGGGGCCGGCTGACGCGGGGCCATCTGCACGCCACACATCGTGTTCGTTGCGGGCGAGCAAACCGCGCACGCTCATCGGGCGACCGTCCGTCTTGACAACGCATCGCAAGCGTTTAGGATGCTGGATACTCAATTCGCCCTAGTTTCCCGGACCTCCATGCGCGCACTGCGAGCCTACTCCCGCTACTGGGCGTTTGCCTGCGCATTGTTTTTTTTGCCGTGGATGCAACTGGCGATGGCGGGGCCGTCGGCCCACCAGGCTTCGTGCTGCGAAGCCATGCCCGGCATGGCGTCCATGGCGACGACCGCGCTGCACATGACGAAGCATGGGGCCACACGCTCGGCCACCATGTCAGCGTGTCTGCCGATGTGCGCAGCGCTGAGCGCGTCGATTCCGAGTCGACAAATTCAGGCGAGCATTCCGCGTTTCCTAAGCAGCGTGCCGCGCGTGGTGCTGCCGCTTACTGCGGTTGGGACGCCCCGGACCTGGAGTCGCGTACGTGACACGACCAGGCGGTCCATCCAACCTGCCTTTCTAGCGGCTCGTTTGCAAGTCTGATCCTTTCGGCAGTAGGCGCTCGCGGTACCCGCGGGCGCCATGCTGGATGCTGTTGCGCCTGCATGGCTTGCAGCGCAACGCCTCATTGGCCGAAGAGGATCCCCATGTCCCTGATTTCACTTCGCTGTCGTGCGCGAGCACGACATTCGCTGCTCGCGCGCACCGCGCAAGCCACTTTCCGCCCGCTCGTGGGCTGCCTGCTCCTGCTCGCCATCACGAGCGCCCCAGCTCGAGCAGCACCGCTCACGCTCACCGCCGCCGAGACGCGTTTGATGGCGGGCAACCCCGCTCTTGCTGGGGCCGAACAGCGCATCCGCGCCCTGCAGCGACAGGCCGACGCGGCGACCCGACTGCCGGATCCCAAGGTGTCTCTGGATGCCAGCAACCTTCCGACCAATAATTTCTCCCTGACCCAGCAAGCCACGACGATGTTGAGCGTGGGGGTCAGCCAGGAGTTTCCGGCCTTCGGCAAGCTGGCGCTGCAAGGCCGAAGCCTGCAAGCCCAAGCCTCCGAGCAACGCTATGGGCGTGCGGCCCAGCGTGCCGTGCTTGTGCTTGCGCTTCGCCGCGCGTGGCTTGCCGCGGTGTACACGCGCAAAGCCGCGACGATCGTGCGCGAGCAGCAGGGTCTGGCCGCGCAGAGCGAGCAAGCCTCCCTGGCTTCGTATCGTTCGGCCAGGATCCCTCAGAGCGACGTGTTGCGCGCCAAGCTCGCGCTCGAGGAACTGCGTAACGACCTCGATGTTCTGCGCGCAGACGAGAGTGCCCAGCTCGCGCGCATCGCGCAGCTCCTCGGCGTGGAACGTGCGCCGGACATCGACGGCCATTGGCCCGACTTGTCCGCGCCTCCCGCTGATCCGCAGGCGGCGCTGGCCTCCCAGCCGCTGCTGCAGCAGGCCCGAGCCAAGGTGCATGCCAACGCGATTGCCGTGCGCCTGGCCAGGAAGGCCTACGAGCCTTCCTTCACCGTGGGCGCATCCTATGGCAAGAGCTTCATGCCCGGATCGCCCAATTTTGTTTCGGTGGGCGTGTCCTTCAACGTTCCGCTGTTTGCTGGACGCCGGATTGACGACGAGGTGGATGTGGCGGGCGCGCGGGAATTGGAAGCACGTTTCGCCGAGCAGGATCAGCGCCTGGCCCTGGTGCGGCAAATGCGAGAGGCCCAAGCGCGCTGGCGCAGCCTGCGCGACAAGTGGTCGCGCGAGACCACTCGGATGCTGCCGCTGGCGCGCCAAGCGCAGCGTGCGACCCTGTCGGCCTACGCGAGCGGGCAGGGCAGCCTCGGCGACGTGCTCAAGGCTCAGCAGGCCGTCTTCACCACGCAAATCCAGGTGCTGCAGGACCGTCGCGACCTTCTGGCGACGCAGGCCGAACTCGATTACCTGACACAAGCCCCCCAGGAGGGACAACCATGATGCGGCGAACGCTTGGATTCGCGTTGGGGCTGCTGCTTGCCGGTGCGGGCGCCGGCGCAGGCCTCACCCGCTGGCTTACTCCGGCACCCAAGGCGCCTCGAGCGGCTGTCGTAGCCACGGCGGACAAGTCCCCAGCGTCGGCACCCGCCGAGCGCCGCGTCCTGTATTGGGCCAGCCCCATGAACTCGTCCATTCACTCGGATCACCCGATGAAGGACAACATGGGGATGGACTACGTTCCGGTCTATGCCGCTGCCGCCACGCCCGCGCCCGCGCAGCGCAGGGTGCTGTATTGGGCGAGCCCCATGAATCCAGCGATTCATTCGGATCATCCCATGAAGGACAACATGGGCATGGACTACGTCCCGGTGTACGCCCAGGCGCCCTCCGGGGCGCACGATGACGGGCTGCGTATCGATGCGCGCCAGGCGCAGAACCTGGGAGTGCGACTGGTCGCCGCGCAGATGCGAACGATGGGGCAGGCCATGCACACGGTGGGAACCGTGGCACAGGACCAGAACCGGGTCGATGCGGTGACCGCGCGCTTCGCGGGTTGGGTCGTGCGCCTGCGGGTTCGGGCGGAGGGGGACCTCGTCAGGCGCGGTCAGGTGCTCGCCGAGATCTACTCTCCCGAGCTGTACAGCGCCCAGCAAGACGACCTGATCGCGCTGAGGGGGCAAGGCACGCAAGGCGGCGAGCAGATCCTGGCGGCGGCGCGGGAAAGACTTCGCCTGCTGGGCATGCCCGGGGCGGCATTGACGACCCTGGAGCGCACGGGCAAGCCCCTGCGCGAGATTCCCGTGCTGGCTCCGCGGAGCGGCGTGGTAACGGCGCTCCGCATTCGGCAGGGCGGCTTTGTCTCGCCGCAGGCCGAACTGTTCGAGATCGCCAACCTGCAGCGCATCTGGGTCAACGTGGCCTTGTACGACTACCAGCTGCCCTGGGTGCGGGTCGGCGACGCGGTCCGCCTGGAGCTTCAGGCCTATCCCGGCAGGACCTGGAGCGGCCGCCTGAGCTTTCTCTACCCGACCCTGGATCCGCGCACGCGTACCGTCACCGCGCGCCTGAGCTTTGCCAACAGCGACGGCGAGCTGCGTCCAGGCATGTATGCCGACGCTACCGTGCTGGGGCATGCGCAGTCGGCGCTAGCCGTGCCGAGCAGTGCTGTACTGCGCACCCAAGAGGGCGACTACGTGATGCTGGCGCAAGGGCAGGGCCATTTCCTTCCGGTCCAGGTCGCGCTGGGGCCGCAGGCGGACGGCTGGGTGGCCATCGCCAGGGGCTTGCGGGCGGGCGACAGGGTGGTGGAAAGCGCTCAGTTTTTGCTGTACTCCGAATCGCAATTTCAATCGGTGAAAGCGCGCATGCTGGGCGGCAACACGAGCCTCGACGCTGCGCCCCCGGGAGGCACTAAGCCCGGCACGCCGATACCTGGGCGAGCACAAGACCGTGCCGTGGCACAGCCCTCTCTGGCCCCGGCAGGTGCGGGCTCGATGGCTGGCATGCACATGACTGCGACCGGGGCCTCTCATGATTAGGCGCCTCATGGAGTGGTGCTTCGAGAACCGCGCCCTTACGGTGATGGGCGCACTGATGCTGCTGGCCGCAGGCATGCTGGCGGTCCGCAACACGCCCTTGGAGGCCATTCCCGACATCTCCCCCACGCAAGTCATCATCAAGACCTCGTACCCCGGACAGGCGCCGCAAGTGGTGCAGGACCAGGTGACCTATCCCCTGGAGACGACCCTGCAGTCGGTTCCCGGCGCGCGTGCGGTGCGCGGCTATTCGATGTTCGGCGACTCCTTCGTCTACGTCATCTTCCAGGATGGCACCAACATCTACCAGGCACGCAACCTGGTGCTGCAGTACCTCAGCCAGGTGCAATCGAGGCTTCCACCAGGCGTCACTCCGGCGCTCGGGCCCGACAGTTCCGGGGTGGACTGGATCTACATGTACGCTTTGACCGATACGGGCGGTACACGCGACCTGAGCCAACTCACGACCTTGCAGAACTGGTTCCTCAAGTACCAGTTGCAGGGGATTCCGGGGGTCGCCGAGGTCGCAACGGTCGGAGGTATGGTCAAGGAATTCCGGGTAGTGGTCGACCCGCAGGCCCTGCTGGCCTACGGCCTGACCTTGCCGCAGGTCGAGGATGCGATACGCGCTGCCAACGGCGAGACCAGCGGATCGGTCGTCGATCTGGGGGAAGCCAGCTACATGGTGCGCACGACCGGCTACGTACACTCGCTGGACGATCTGGAGAACGCGCCGCTGGCCGCGCGCGATGGCGTGCCCGTGACGCTCAAGGACGTCGCGCGCGTCGAGTTCGCCCCCGAGTTACCCAACAGCGCCGCCGACCTCGACGGCCAAGGCGCAGTCGTCGGCGGCATCGTGATGATGAACCAGGGCTCCAACGCCGATGCCATCATCCGCAGGGTGGAGGACAAGATCCGGACCTTGCAGGCTTCGTTGCCGCCGGGGGTGAAGATCGTCACCACCTACAGCCAGGCCCCGCTGATCCAGCGTGCCATCCACACGCTGACCGAGAAACTGCTGGAAGAGTCGCTGATCGTCGCGCTGGTGTCCCTGCTCTTCCTCATGCGAGCGCGCTCCGCTCTGGTCGCGATCGTTTCGCTTCCGTTGGGCATCCTGGCAGCCTTTGTCGTGATGTGGGCACAAGGCATCCCGGCCAACATCATGTCGCTGGGAGGCATCGCCATCGCCATCGGTGCCATGACGGATGCCGCGATCGTGATGATCGAGAACATGCACAAGCACATGGAGCACGAACCCGGTGCCGATCCCTGGATGAAGGCGCGGGTAGCGGCCTCGGAGGTAGGCCCCGCGTTGTTCTTCTCCTTGCTCATCATCGCGGTGTCGTTCCTTCCGGTATTCGCCCTCGGCGGCGAGCAGGGCAAGCTGTTCAGTCCGCTGGCGTTCACCAAGACCTACGCCATGGCCGCTGCGGCCATCCTCTCGATCACCCTGGTGCCGCTGCTGATGGCTTGGTTCATCCGCGGAAACATCCGTCCGGAGGGCGCGAACCCCCTGAACCGACTGCTCACCTGGCTGTATCGCCCGCTGATCCATGGCGTGCTGCGGGCGCCGTGGCTCGTCATCGGCCTGAGCCTGGTCGCCGTGGCAAGCCTGTATTTCCCCTGGAAACATCTCGGCTCGGAGTTCATGCCTCCGTTGAATGAAGGCACCCTGCTGTACATGCCGGTGGCGCAGGATCCGTCGATTTCCATCGGACAATCGGCCGCCATCCTGCAGCAGACGGATCGCATCATCAAGAGCTTCCCGGAAGTGCGCAGCGTGTTCGGCAAGGCGGGGCGGGCCCAGACGGCCACCGATCCGACGCCGATCTCGATGTTCATGTCGGTGGTCAACCTCGAGGACCGCAGCAAGTGGCCTGCGGGGATGACGACCTCGATGCTGATCGAGGAGATGAACCGGGCCCTGCGCATACCCGGCGTGTCCAACACCTGGACCCAGCCGATCAAAGGCCAGGTGGACATGCTGACCACGGGGTTGCAGACACCGCTGGGCATCAAGGTCACGGGGGGGGATCTCGCCACGCTCAACCGACTCGGCCAGGAAATCCAGGCGGTGCTTCAGAAGGTTCCCGGAACCCAGAACGCGTACGCCGCCCGAGCCACGGGCGGACGCTACATCGTAGTCGATACCGACCGGCGCGCGGCTGCGCGCTATGGGCTTTCGGTGGCCGACGTGAATCGGCTGGTCGAGACCGCCATCGGCGGCCGGATGTTGAGCACCGCAGTAAACGGCCTGGAGCGTTTTCCGATCAGCCTGCGCTATCCGCGTGATCTGCGGCAGTCTCTGTCCGCGCTGATGGCCAGCCGTGTGGCGACGCCTCAGGGGGCGCAGATTCCCCTGGCGCAGGTCGCCACGCTGCGCATCGAGGGTGGGCCGCCTATGCTGACCAGCGACAACAGTCAGTTGAATGCATGGGTCTACATCGACCTGACGCCGGGTACCAGCATCAGCGGTTATGTGGCCAAGGCCAAATCGGCCTTGGCGCAAGGGGTGCGCATGCCGCCTGGATTCACGATGGACTGGGTCGGACAGTACCAGGCCTTGCAGCAGGCCGTGCAACGCCTGAAGATCCTGGTGCCGAGCGTGATCGGCCTGATCGCGCTGCTGCTGTATTTCAATTTCAAGAATCTCACCGAAGTCGCCATCATCCTGTTGACCTTGCCGCTGTCCTTGGTGGGGGGGGTCTGGTACGTCGACTGGTTGGGATACAAGCTGTCGGTCGCGGTGGGCGTGGGCTTCATCGCGACCGCCGGAGTGGCCTCCGAGTTCGGCGTGGTCATGCTGCTGTACCTGGACGCCGCGCTGGCGCGGCGCAGGATCCATGACACGCTCAACACCTGGGATGACCTGAAGCAGGCCGTGGTCGAGGGAACGCTGCTGCGCTTGCGCCCGATGGCGATGACCTTGACCATGGTGGTCGGAGGCCTGCTGCCCATCATGTTCAGCCAGGGCGCCGGCGCCGACGTGATGAAACGTATCGCCGCACCGATGGTGGGTGGCATGCTGACGGCCGCCTTGCTGGCCTTGCTCCTGATCCCGGCGGTCTACGCCCTGTGGCAGAAGCGGCGCCTGGCCCTGGGAGGCGGGCAAGCCTCGCCCGATATTTCGTCGAAGCCAAACTGGAGCTGATCATGCAACGTCGTTCGTTTGTGACCGTGGTGGCGGGGTTCCTGGGAACCGTGTCCACCTATCTGCTCGGCCGTCGCCCGGCCAGCGCCCAGCCCCGTCGTGCCGCCGCTGGCGCAGAGATGATGGGGGGCATGATGGGA
The DNA here is from genome assembly GCA_027443745.1 of Thiomonas sp. The sequence continues at coordinate 7,208 of DAIAZB010000641.1, forward strand.
GGCGGGATGATGGGCGACATGATGGCGCCAGAGAACATGCGCGGACCAATGCGCACCGGCATGCAACTGTTCGAACGCCACCAGCTCATCCGGCGTCAGGTCACGGAGCTGCCCGATGGCGTCCACGATGTCACGACCTCGTCCGACCCGGCCACGGCGGCCCTGATCCAGCAGCATGTTGCCGACATGTACCGGCGCCTGGACGAGAACCGCCCTTTCCCTTATCCCATGAGCAACAGCGTTCCGGAGATGTTCGCCAACCCCGGCGGATACCAGCGAAAGCTGGAGATTTTGCCCGACGGAGTCGCGGTCACCGAGACGTCGAGCGATCCGCGGATGGTGGCGATTATCCAGGCGCATGCGCGCGAGCTCGACCGATTCGTCAAGGAGGGAATGCCCGCCATGATGCGCGGGATGATGTGACGCGCGCGTCGCCGGCTCGGCAGGCAGGCGCACCAAGAAACCCGTCAAGGCGACTTGGGGAAGGGAGATTTCCAGCGGGGTTGCCGTGGCAGCCAATCCCATGCGCTGGCGGCGTTGACCAAGCTGCCGAACTTGTCCTCGATTCATTCTTCATTCCATGAACCATTCCCGCTCTGCACTTGTTCTGATCTGCGCCCTCACAACCATGTCGGCAGCCATCGCGGCCCCGGCCTCGATGCCCGGGATGGGCGCGATGCACGCTGGATCTACCGCGGCGGCTCGCGGCTTCATGGCCTATGGAGTCGTCAACAGCGTCGACGTGGCCGCGAGCAGCGTGAACATCACCCATCACGCGATCAAGGCGTTGGGCTGGCCGGGAATGACCATGACCTTTCAGGTGCGAGACAGGGAGGATCTGGCGTCCGTGAAGGCTGGGGAGAAGGTGGACTTCGACTTGGCCAGAAGCTCGTCCGGGCAGTACGTGATTACGAGGCTGCGCAGTGGGCGGTAGCGAATTGCCGGGGCCGCGGTCGAGCTCAGGCTGGGAGATTCATGTTCACCAGCGCGCTCCTGCGGCGGCTGCACGCAGTGCGCCGGGACCTACGCCTGCCGTCCGAAGTGTCCACGTCCGATCGATACGAACTGCTCGAGATCAACGACCGCAGCATCGCGACCACAGCCAACGCGCCATGCTCCGCGTGGGAGCAGATGTTCCCCGATAAGGCCGCTCACGATAGTTAACGCCGGGCAGACGTCCGTGGTGCTGACTTTTTGGGCGCACTGCTGCTTGCGTTGGGGGACAAATCAGGTGTCGTGCGAATCTGGTGTCAGCCCAATTTCACCGGCGGATGTGAACATCCGTGCCCCCGCGCTGCGCGCCGACTCCGCAGCCCGAAAGTATCCGATAAGCGTGGCAGCCGAGGTATGCCCAGTCAGCGCCATGGTTTCAGCCAGGGGCACGTTTTGCCGCGCAGCCTCGGTCACGAAGCCCGAGCGCAGAGAGTGCGCCGCGAAGGTGTCGGGCAAGCCAGCGAGCGCGGCGCGCGCCTTGACAATGTCGCGCACGGCAGCGGGCGCAAGGGGCTCTCCGATTGTGTCGCCACGGCGGATGCGCCGAAAAATCGCCCCCTGGGTCAGCCCACTGCGCCCAATCCACGCTTCCAGCGCGTCGGCGGCGTCGTCGAGAATGGGCTTTTCGCTGTCGGGTCGTAGATCCCCGGCCTGGTTCGTCTTGGAGCGCAACAACGTGTAGGAATATGCGCGCGGCCCCACCTTGCGCGTGTTGTCGAACGTTGCGTCCGTGACCTCCGAGCGGCGGCGCCCGCCACTGGCCCAAGCGAAGAGGAGGAGGGCGCGGTCGCGCACGCCGCGCAGCGAATCGTCGCAGGTGGCGAGCATCGCTTGCAAGGGCTCCAGGGTGATCGCCGCCTTTTTGTCCGGCCTCACACCTCGTTTGGCGTAGGCGCGGCGGGCCTTGGCGACGAGTTCGCGCACGTGGGCGTGCTGGACGGGATTGGATCCTCCCTGGAGCTGATGGGCCTTGGACAGTACGCTCAGGCGGTGCAGCACGGTGGCCAGCGCGGGCGCGCCCGGCTTGGCCTTGAAGCCGCCTTCGACCAGCGCCTGGTCGAGCACGGGCGGCATTTCATAGGCAAGACCTGCCGGCGTCTTGCGCTGCAGGTGATCCACCAGGAACTGCTGCACGGCCGCGACGGGAACGGGCAGGGCGATGGGCTGGCGATAGCGCAGCCAGTACCAGGCCGCCCAGTAGCGCAGCGCCGCCTGGTAACTGCGCACGGTGTGCGCGGATTCGCCCTCGGCGAGCAGCGCCTCGACGGCGGCCGACGTGAAGGGCGCGAGCACGCCGGGATCGAGCGCACTGATCCCGCTCGGCGCCCACTCGACGGGAGCGATCATGCGACGCTTGACCATGAGTGGGAAAGTTTACAATGCATGTACGATGTCTAACACAGCTAGAGCATAGCTCACGATAACACTCCCTTATCGTGACTAACTATCGCAGGAAGCAGGGCGCAAATCAAGGAGGTCGAACCATGGCACGCGGCATCACCGAACACGACGTCTTCGCCGCCTGCGACGCACTGCTGCTCGCAGGCGAGCGCCCGACCATCGAGCGGGTACGCCAGACGATCGGACGCGGATCGCCCAACACGGTCAGTCCGATGCTGGACGCCTGGTTCAAAGGGCTGGGCCGACGCCTGCAGGATCCCGGGGCCTTTGCCGCTGCGCCCGACGTGCCCGAGCCCATCCTCCAGGCCGCGCAGCATTTCTGGGAGACGGCGCTTGCGCACACGCGCGCCGACTTTGATACGCGACTGCGCGAGGGCCTCGCAACAGCTGCCGCCAACGTCGAGGCAGAAAGGGAGCGCGCCGAGCAAGCGGTAGCAGCTGCGCGCGAAGCCCAGGCGACAGCCGCGCGGCTCGAGCAGCAGTTGACGCAGCGGGGCCACCAACTCGACGCCGCCCACCAGGACCTCGCCGCGGAGCGCGCGCGTCTCGAGGGGGCCCGGGTCGCACTGGACACGGCGTCCAGCACCCTTCGGGAGCACCAAGGCAAGGCGACCGTCGAAATGGCCGAGCTCAGGCGGCAACTCGAAGCGGCACTCCAGCGCGCCGACGCCGCGGATCGGCGCGTCGCGCTGGAACTCGAGCGCGAGCGCATGGCGCGTGCCAAGGCCGAACGCCAGGTGGAGGCGCTTCAGCGCGCCCTGAGCGCCGAGCGCCAAGCGACCTTGGCCGCTGGGGAGCAAGCGCAAGCGCTGCTGAATGCCGCACGTGACCGCGAGCAGGCGCAGGCCACCTTCCATGCGGCAGCCGCTGCCGAACTGACGCTGGAGCGCGAGCGCATCGCGGACCTGCGAGCCGCCCTTGAGGCCAGTGCCGCGGACGCGGCGGCGGCGCGCGCGCAGATCGCCACACTGCAAGCGTCGCTGGATCGCTTGGCGACCTTGGCCGAATTGGCCACGCGAAAAACCACTCCGGCCGCGCGCAAGCGTGCGCCAAGCACACCGTCGCTTGCGCGCACGCGTTGAGGCCTTCAGCCCTGCTCCAGG
>DAIAZB010000642.1 GCA_027443745.1 Thiomonas sp.
GTGCTTGCAGCCGGAACCCTCGGAAAGACCTTCAGAGAAGCGGCAAAAGGCTTCGAGCAGCAACACCCTGGCGTGACCGTGGAGCCTCAATTCGGCGGCAGCGTGAAGATGGTCAAAATGGTGACCCAGTTGCACATCCCGGCGGATGTCGTGGCGGTGGCCGACTACTCGGTCATCCCCAAATACATGTACGTCAAGGGCGACCAGGCAGCGACCGCTGACTGGTCGATCGGCTTTCTGCGCAATGCCATCACCTTTGTCTACACGCCGAAAAGCAAGGACGCAGGCACGATCAACGCCAACAATTGGTATCAGATCTTGAGCCAGCCCGGAGTCCAGATCGGTCGCTCCAACCCGAATACCGATCCCTCCGGCTACCAGACTCTGCAAATGCTCGATTTGGCTGCGAGCTACTACCATGATCCGCAGCTCGAGCAGAAGGTGTTGGCGAACGCGCCGACGAGCAATATGCGCGATACCGAGACCGACCTGATCGCCGCATTGCAACTCGGCCAGATCGACTATCTCGCGATCTACCAGTCGGACGCGCTGCAACATCACCTAGAGTCACTGCGCTTGCCGGCGCAGATCAACCTGAGCGATCCGAAGTATGCCGTGGACTACGCCAAGAGCACAGCCGAAACGGCCAACGGCCCACTGCCTGGGAGGCCCATTGTCTATGCACTGACAATTCCCAAGAGCGCCCCTCATCCCAAACTCGCCGCCGCGTTCATTGCCTATTTGCTCGGTCCCCAAGGCCAGAAGTTGATCGCGCAAAACGGCTTCACACCAGTGCACCCGGCCTATGCGCAAAACGCCGCCCACATGCCGGCCTCCTTGCGCAGCATGACGGTTGCATGGCCAGGGCAGTGAGCAGCGACGTCATCGCTTGCGCCACCCAGGCCGAAATTCCGGAGTAAGGCGTCAACATCGAGGCCCTCATGACATCGCGGCGCGGCTTGATGTTCTGGATGTTCTGGCTCTCGGGTTGCCTGGTCCTGGGTTTCATCTCGTTGCCACTGCTGGCACTGCTCCTACGGCCAACGCTGGGGCAACTTCGCGACGCTGCCATGCACGCTGGCATTCGCAATTCATTTCTGCTGAGCCTGGAAGGCGCCGCGCTGGCAACATTCTTGTCCATGCTGTTCGGTTTGCCACTTGCCTATGTGCTGGCTCGCCAGCGCTTTCGCGGTAAAGCGGTGGTCGAAGCCATGGTTGATTTGCCGCTCACCATTCCTCACACCATTGCCGGAATCGCCCTGCTCCTGGTGTTTTCGCGCAACGGTTGGTTGGGTCCCGTGGCTGCCAGCATCGGTTTGACGTTTTGGGGCACGTTCGCCGGTGTGGTGCTGGCCATGGCTTATGTCGGCCTGCCCTATGCCGTGAATGCCGCGCGTGTCGGCTTCGAAGCGATCGATCCGCATATCGAAAAGGCTGCGCGCAGCTTGGGGGCGGGGCCTTGGACCACGTTCTGCCGTGTCAGCATGCCCCTGGCCTGGCGGGGTGTGATGACGGGGCTGACGCTTTGCTTTGCACGTGCGATTGGCGAGTTCGCCGCCGTGGTTCTGCTCGCCTACTACCCGATGACAGCGCCCGTAAAAATCTATGATCTGTTCCTGCAGGTCGGCCTGAACGAATCGGTGGCAGCCTCGGTCCTGTTCCTCGTCATCGTGCTTGGCCTCTTCTGGGCTCTGCGGCTGCTGGCCTATGGGCGCCATTCAGACCGCCGCATCGAACCTGCCGCGGCACGATGAATTGACAAACCCATCACGCCCACAGCAGACACTCGAGTTGGCTGCTCTGGTCACAGCCGTGGGCAGCTACCGCAGCCAGCCCATCAGCATTCGCCTGGAGCCTGGGCAGATCTTGGCACTGCTTGGCGGCAATGGCGCAGGCAAAACCACGCTGCTCGAAACCATCGCCGGCTTCCTGAAACCGCAGGCGGGCAAGGTTCTGTTGGCAGGACGGGATTGCTCCAGCGCACCTCCCGAAGACCGGCGCATTGGCTATCTCTTCCAGACAGACGCCTTGTTTCCGCATCTGACCGTCGGCCAAAACCTGCAATTCGGGCGACTTGCCAGCGAGAACCTCGACACCCTGCTCGACCGCTTCGAGCTCCGCGACCTGGCAGCGCGCCGTCCTGGGCAATTGAGCGGCGGTGAGCGTCAGCGCGTGGCCTTGGCGAGAACCCTGGCTGGCGACCCGAATGCGGTCCTGCTGGATGAACCACTCTCGGCCATTGACCCAGCAACGCGGCCAGCCATGCGCGACGAGCTCGCGCGTCACTTGCTCGCCTGTCCCGCTCCCTCCATCGTCGTGACACACGATCCGGGCGAGGCCCTGGCCCTTGGGCAACTGGTCGGGGTGATGGATGCGGGAGAACTGCTGCAAATCGGCCCGGCGTCTGCCATGTTCTCACGCCCAGCCGGTCTGCGATCGGCCCAACTGTTGGGTGTTGAAAACATCTGGCAGGGCGTCGTTGCGGCTTTGCCGGGCAACGACAAGGTGCGAATACGCCTTGGATTGGAATTCGAGGCTTGTTGGATCGAAACCCTGCGTGATAATACGCACGACGCTCTGCAAATAGGGGACCGCGTGAGCCTGTGCGTGCGCGCTGCCGATCTGCAACTCATCGCTCTAGGCCAAGCAGCGCCGGACAGCCCAAACCAACTCGAGGTGAGACTTGTCGCTCGCACCGACTTGGCTTCGGTCGTGCAACTGCGCTGTCGCTTGCGCGACAACCTCGACGTCCTGGCCTACGCTCTTCCCTGGCAATTGCGGGGCTGGCCGTTGGCGCCTGGCCACGTGCTTCGCTTGCACCTTGCGGCACAAGCCGTGCATGTGCTGCAAGCCTGATGCATCAGGTGGGTAGACTGCAGCGTACGGTTCTCGCGCGCCACACTCCTAACCCAACCATGCGACTCATCGGCAACATCATCTGGCTGATTCTGGGCGGCTTCTTCATGGGCCTGGCCTGGTGGTTGGCGGCCCTACTCTGCGCCATCACCATCGTCGGTATTCCCTGGGCGGTCGCGGCATGCCGCATTGGCACGTTCAGTTTCTGGCCCTTCGGCCAGCGCGTCATCGACAAGCCAGAGGGTGCCGTTGCCGTGGGCTTGTCCACCCTGGGCAATCTGATCTGGGCCGTTATCTTCGGATGGTGGCTGGCGCTGGGGCACCTGGTCTCGGCCGTACTCTGTGCCATCACCATCATCGGCATACCCTTTGCGCTTCAACACATCAAGCTTGCCGAACTTTCATTGTTCCCCTACGGCAAACAGATTGTTCCCGTCGCGGACTGACGAATGGCGGGCGGGCCATGCCCAAAACTTCCCGAGCCCCGCGGGGCGATCAGATCACACCAAGCTGGAGCAGCTGCGTGGGCTCTTCCAGAATGAATTGCGCGCCCCAATGGTGCGGTTCCTGGTGACCGCAATAGCCATAAGCAGCCGCCACAGCTCCCATGCCGGCTGCATGTGCGGCCTGTATGTCACGCACATCATCTCCAACATAAAGACACCGATGCGCTGGCACGCCGAGAACAGCCGACGCATGCAGAAGCGGATCGGGTGCAGGTTTGGGTTTGGCTGTCGTGTCACCACTCACGACGCAGCCCGGCGGGAACGGCAGCAACATGCAGGCCAACAACTGCTGCGTCAGCGTGGCGACCTTGTTGGTGACGATGCCCCACGGGATAGCCCGATCCACCAGTTGCCGCAGAACCCATTCAACACCGGGGAACAGGCGGGTATGAACACAGATGTCATGCGCGTAATTGCGCAAAAATTCATCGCGTAACGATTGATAGTCAGCATGATCCGGCCCTAACGTGAACCCAATCTGAATCAGGCCCCGCGCACCATGGGAAGCCATGGGGCGTAACGACGCCAATGGCAACGCCTCCATGCCTCGATCCTGGCGCATGCGGTTGAGTGCGGCAGCTAAGTCCGGTGCCGTATCGGCCAGGGTTCCGTCCAAATCGAATAAAACGGCTTGGAATGCCGGCGTCATGTCGAGCGCCGGCACGCAAAAAAATAATTCACGTCGACATCCGTGCCGAGGCGAAACGTCCGGTCTAGCAAGTTGAATTCCAAACCCTTGAATTCAACGGGCTCCAGGCCCGAGTTCCGAGCCCAGCTCGCAATCTCGCTGGGCCGGATGAATTTGGCATAGGAATGGGTGCCTCTGGGTAGCAGGCGTAAAAGATATTCAGCACCCAGAATGGCCATGACGAAAGCCTTGGCATTGCGATTGATGGTCGAGAAAAAGACCCAGCCACCTGGACGCACCAGCGTTGCTGCGGCTTGTACGACCGAGGCTGGATTCGGGACGTGCTCCAGCATTTCCATGCAACAGACCACGTCGAATGCTCCTTTTTGCCCGGACGCAAGTTGCTCGGCGGAGATCAATCTGTAATCCACGGACAGGCCGGATTGCAGCGCGTGAAGACCCGCCACCTTGAGCGCTTTCTCCGCCAGATCGATCCCGGTGACCAGCGCCCCGGCCATGGCCATCGACTCGCAGAGTATGCCGCCGCCACAGCCGATATCCAGCACCCGTTGGCCAGACAAACTGGCATGCCCCCGCACCCATGCCAGCCGCACCGGGTTGATGTCATGCAACGGCTTGAACTCGCCACTCGAATCCCACCAGCGATGCGCCGCATCTCCGAATTTTTTCAGTTCCGCAGCTTCAGCATTCATGTTTGATGTCCTCTGATCATGCCAAACAATGGCCGACAACGCCCTATGCTAAGCGCACAGCTCAAAAAAAAACCCCGCCGAGGCGGGGCATTCTGAACCGAGATGGGCCTGGCTTACTTGGTCACGGTGCGTGAACCAACAATTTCGACCACAGCGCGGCGGTTGGGTGCCTGGCACTCGACCTGTTTCTTGAAGGTTCCCTTGCAGCTCTTGGGGTCGACACGGAAGTCGGTCTTCCCTTTGCCTTCGATGTAGATCTTGTCAGCGGGAATGCCCTTGCTCACCAGATACGCCTTGACGGCCTCGGCACGACGCAGCGACAGCTTCTGGTTGTAGGCAACGCTGCCGAAACTGTCGGTGTAACCCGTGGAGATGACGGTTTCCAGGTTGATGGCCTTGATCTTCTCAGCCAGATCGTCGAGCGATTGTTGGCCAGCAGGCTGCAGGACTGCCTTGTTGAACTGGAAGAAAGCGTCAGCCGAATAGGTGACTTTCTCGCTCACGGGCACAGGAACCGGAACGGGCACAGGAGCGGGAGCTGGGGCCGGGGCAGGGGCCGGAGCGGGCGCAGGCGGAGGTTCAACAGCCTTGGCAACAATGGCGCCATCGCAGCCCACGGCAGCAGTTGCCGGAGTCCAGAAATTATCGCGCCAGCACAGGGTGTTATCCCCATTTTTCCAGACCAGGCCAAACGGATCCTGCCAGTTGTTGATGGTTTTGGCGTCTTGAGCGAAGGCAACCGTGCTCGCTGTGGCGGCAAGCGCCGTCACGACCAGGAGTTTTGCGAATTTGTTGGCTTTAATCATCGTTCTTTCCTCTCAAAAGTAAGGACCGCAATCAATGTTATACAGACATCATAGAGCGTCAAGCCTTTGAGTTACAGACCCGCGCCGGGATCAGTCATCAGCCGTGTCAATTCTGCCACATGGCCTCCATGAGCGCGATGACAATTGTGGACATCACCTGTTCGATGCCCTAGCCGCCAGCGGCAGGATTCGAGAGTGGGCTGTTGCCGATTCAGCTCTAAATCGCGCTGCTACCATTGAAGGCTTGATTTGAAATCGCACTGCTCATGCAAACCCGCAGCAGTGCCCCGCACTGGGTCCCGAATGTCCGCCTACGCCAAAGAAACCCTTCCGGTCAGTCTGGAAGAAGAAATGCGCCGTTCTTACCTGGATTACGCAATGAGCGTAATTGTCGGGCGCGCCCTCCCGGATGTGCGTGATGGCCTGAAGCCGGTGCATCGCCGGGTGCTGTTTGCCATGCACGAACTCAGCAACTCTTGGAACCGGTCTTATAAAAAATCGGCCCGTATCGTCGGCGACGTGATCGGTAAATACCACCCGCATGGCGACCAATCGGTCTACGACACCATCGTGCGCATGGCGCAGGATTTTTCCCTGCGCTACATGCTGGTCGACGGCCAGGGCAACTTCGGCTCCGTGGACGGTGATAACGCCGCGGCGATGCGCTATACCGAAATCCGCCTGGCCAAGATTGCCCACGAGATGCTGGCCGACATCGACAAAGAAACCGTCAATTTCGGCCCCAACTACGACGGCTCGGAACAGGAGCCGCTGGTCCTGCCGGCACGCATCCCCAATCTGCTGCTCAATGGCTCGGCCGGTATTGCGGTCGGCATGGCCACCAATATTCCACCGCATAACCTGGGTGAGTTGATCGACGGCTGCCTGCATCTGCTTCGACATCCGCAAGCCGATGTGGAAGCGCTCATGCAGCACATTCCGGCACCGGATTTCCCGACTGCCGGCATCATTTACGGCCTGACTGGCGTGCGCGACGCCTACCGCAGTGGGCGCGGCCGGGTGGTGATGCGCGCACGCTGCCATGTCGAAGACATCGACCGCAACCAGCGCCAGGCCATCATCGTCGATGAACTCCCCTATCAGGTGAACAAGCGCACCCTGCTCGAGCGCATTGCCGAGTTGGTGCAGGAAAAGAAGTTGGAGGGTATCAGCCACATCCAGGACGAATCGGACAAGTCCGGCATGCGCGTGGTGATTGAACTCAAGCGCGGCGAGCTGGCGGAGGTCGTGCTCAACAAGCTGTACAAGCAGACGCAGTTGCAGGACACCTTCGGCGTCAACATGGTCTGCCTGGTCGACGGCCAGCCACGACTGCTCAACCTCAAGCAAATGCTGGCTGCATTCCTGCAGCACCGGCGCGAGGTCATCACCCGGCGCAGTGTGTTCGAGCTACGCCGCGCGCGCGATCGTGGCCATGTTCTGGAAGGACTGGCCGTTGCCCTGGCCAACCTCTACCGCATGATCGAGCTGATCAAGGCCGCGCCGACGCCGCCCATCGCCAAGGAAGGTCTCCTTGCCGAGGTGTGGGAGCCTGGTGAGGCGCGCGCCATGCTGGCACGGGTCGAGGGCAATCCGGATGATTTCCGCCCGGATGATCTCGATCCACATTACGGGCTCAAGCCCGTCGGCTACCGCCTGTCAGACGTGCAGGCGCAGGAAATTCTGCAGATGCGGCTGCAGCGCCTGACGGGTCTGGAGCAGGACAAGATCGTGCAGGAGTACAAGGATGTCATGGCGCAGATCGCTGACCTGCTGGACATCCTCGCCAAGCCCGAACGCATCACCGTGATCATCGCCGACGAACTGGCGGCTCTCAAAGCCGAGTTCAACGATGCCCGCCGCTCGACCATCGAGCCGAACGCGACCGAACTCGATATCGAAGACCTGATCGCGCCGCAGGACATGGTGGTGACCATCTCCCATGTCGGTTATATCAAGAGCCAGCCCATGGACGAATACCGCGCGCAGCGTCGCGGTGGACGGGGCAAGCTGGCCAGTGGCACGAAGGAGGATGACTGGATCGATCAGCTCTTCGTCGCCAACACCCACGCCATGTTGTTGTGTTTCTCGAATCGTGGCCGGGTGTATTGGATGAAGGTGTACGAAGCACCCCAGGGCAGTCGCGGCTCGCGCGGCAGGCCGCTGGTGAATTTATTCCCGCTGACGGAGGGCGAAAAAATCACGGCCGTGCTGCCAGTGAAGGCGTTCGACGAGGAACATTTCGTCTTCATGGCCACGGCGCGCGGCACGGTCAAGAAGACCCCGCTGTCGGCTTTCGCCAACCGCCGTGCGGCTGGCATCATTGCCTGCGGGTTGGACGATGACGACTACCTCGTGGGCGTGGCCATCACCGACGGCCAGCACGACGTGATGCTGTTTTCCGACTCCGGCAAGGCCGTGCGCTTCGACGAAAATGACGTTCGCCCCATGGGCCGCGAAGCCCGCGGCGTGCGTGGGATGAGCCTCGAAGACAACCAGAGCGTCATCGCCATGCTGGTGGCCGAAGATGAGAGTCAAAGCGTGCTGACGGCCACGGAAAACGGCTTCGGCAAGCGCACGTCCATCGTCGAGTACACCCGCCACGGTCGCGGCACCAAGGGCATGATCGCCATCCAGACCAGCGAGCGCAACGGCAAGGTCGTCGCCGCCTGCCTGGTGCGTGCGGAAGACGAGATCATGCTCATCACCGACACGGGTGTTCTGGTGCGCACCCGCGTGGCCGAGATCCGCGAACTCGGTCGTGCCACCCAAGGCGTCACCCTCATCGCCCTGGACGACAAGGCGCAACTCATCGGCGTGCAACGCGTGGCGGAATCGGACGCCCAGGTGATCGAGGTGGAACCCGGTTTGGAGCCTGACGCCGAGCCGCGGCAGGATTCCAGCGACGAAGCCTGAGCCGTTGCCATCCACCATGCCGCAGCGCCCCTACAACTTTTCCGCCGGACCAGCCGCCATGCCGGACGAAGTCTTGCTGCAGGCAGCTGCCGAGATGCTGGACTGGCATGGCAGCGGCATGAGCGTCATGGAAATGAGCCATCGCGGCCCGCAATTCGGCCATATCGTGGCCCAGGCCGAGGCCGATCTGCGGGAACTGCTCGCGGTTCCAGCGGACTATCACGTGCTATTCATGCAGGGCGGGGCGCTGGCCGAAAACGCCATCGTGCCGCTGAATCTGTCGCACGGGGCCAAGGCGGATTACGTCGTTACCGGGTCGTGGTCGCAGAAAAGCCAGTTGGAGGCGCGCAAATTCTGCGACGTGCACCTGGCAGCCAGCGCCCGGGACACCACTGGCTACGGCTCGATTCCGCCGCTGGACATGTGGAAGCCGCGGCGTGACGCGCAGTATCTGCATTACTGCGCCAACGAAACCATCGACGGGGTCGAATTCCACTTCGTGCCCGCACAGTACGATCTGCCGCTGGTGGCCGACATGTCGTCCACGATCCTCTCGCGTTCAGTCGACGTCGCTGCGCATGCCTGCATCTATGCCGGTGCGCAAAAGAACATTGGACCTGCAGGCCTCACGCTGGTCATCATCCATCGCGACATGCTGGGTCACGCCCTGCCCTCCTGTCCCAGTGCGTTCAATTACGGCGTGGTTGCCCAGAACGGATCCATGTACAACACCCCTCCCACCTATGCCATCTACATGGCTGGGCTGGTGTTTCAGTGGATCAAGCGCCAGACCGAGGACGGGCTGCAGGGCATCCTTGCCCTGGCAGCGCGCAATCGCAAAAAGGCCGACCTGCTCTACACCTGCATCGATACCTCTGCGCTGTATATCAACCGTGTTGCGCATGACTGCCGTTCGCGCATGAACGTGCCGTTTTTCCTTCGCGACGAAACACTGAACGACGCGTTCCTGCAAGGTGCGCAGCAGCGTCAACTGCTGCAACTCAAAGGCCACAAATCCGTGGGCGGCATGCGCGCCAGCGTCTACAACGCCATGCCGTGTGCAGGCGTCGAGACCTTGGTCGACTACATGCGGGAATTCGAGCGCCTGCATTGAAACCGTCTCCCGATGAACGCTGACATCACCCCCTTGCGCGACCAGATCGACGCCATCGACCGCGAATTGCTCGCGCTGTTGAACCAACGTGCCCAGTGCGCCCAGCGCATCGGCCAGCACAAGCATCTTGCCGGGTTGCCCGTGTTTCGGCCCGAGCGTGAACGCGAAGTCATCACCAAGGTGCAGCAAGCCAATGCCGGCCCTTTGCTGAACGACGGGGTGTCGGCCATCTGGCGGGAAATCATGTCGGCATGCCGCGCGCTGGAAGCACGCCAGCAGGTGGCCTTTCTTGGCCCGGAGGGCACCTACAGTGAACAGGCGGCGCGCCAATTTTTCGGCTCCGGTTGCGACTTCGTCGCCTGCACCGACCTGGATGACGTGTTTCGCTGCCAGCTCAGCGGCAGCAGCGCCTTCGCCGTGGTGGCGATTGAAAACTCCACCGAAGGCGCGATCGCCCGCACACTCGACTTGCTGCTGGCGCATCCCGTGAGGATTTGCGGCGAAATCAGTCTCGCCATCCACCACAACCTGCTGCGCCGGAAGAACGGGCTTGACGGCATTGTCGCGATACTGGCCCATCCTCAGGCCCTGGCGCAATGTCGGCAATGGTTGGACAAGCACCTGCCCGGCGTCGAGCGCCGCGCAGTCTCCAGCAACGCCGAAGGAGCCCGCCTTGCGGCACACGACACAAGCCTGGCCGCGATAGCGGGCGAGCAGGCTGCGAGTCAATACGCCTTGCAGGTTGCCGCGCCGCGCATTCAGGACGAAGCACAGAACCGCACCCGCTTCGTCGTGCTCGGCGGACCTCCCGCACAGCCCAGCGGCCATGACCGCACCAGTCTCATCCTCGCCGTGCCGAATCGCGCCGGTGCCGTCTTCGGCATGCTCAAACCGCTGGCCGATCATGGCGTGAGCATGAGCCGCTTCGAATCGCGCCCGGCTCGTTCCGGCTCCTGGGAATATTTTTTCTACGTCGACATCGAAGGCCATCAGGACGACGGCCGCGTCGCGCATGCGCTCGAGGCCCTGCGCCAATCCTGTGCGTTCTTCAAAAACCTCGGTTCCTACCCCATCGGGTAGGACTGATTGCAGGCACCTTGTGCCGAATCGCCAGCAGCCACCCATTTGAACCGCCCATCACCATGTCCACATCGTCCAGCCCTCCGCAATGGGGCACCGATTACGTCCGCACCATCTCGCCCTACGTGGGTGGCCGGCCGATAGCGGAAGTTGCCCGCGAAATCGGCATGGACGCGACCCGCATTGTCAAACTTGCCTCGAACGAAAACCCGCTCGGCATGTCGGCGGCTGCGCGCCAGGCCATCGTCGATGCGCTGGCCGAATCGCCCCGCTACCCCGACAACGACAGCCATGCCCTGCGCCAGGCGCTGGCCGAGCACCTGGGTCTGCCGGCCGAGTGGATCGTGCTGGGCCACGGTTCCAGCGACATCCTGGAAATGGCCGCACGCGCCTTGTTGAGCGAGGGTGATTCCTGCGTTTATTCGCAATACGGCTTCATCGTCTATCCACTGGCGGTGCAACAGGCTGGAGCGCGGCACATCGTCGTGCCGGCCAGCCATTACGGCCACGACCTGCCGGCCATGGCTGCCGCCATCGAACCGTCCACACGGCTGGTGTTCGTGGCAAACCCCAACAACCCAACCGGCACCCTAGCCTCGGCCGAGACCGTCGCCGCCTTCCTGCAGCGCGTGCCACCGGACGTGGTCGTGGTGCTGGATGAAGCCTATGTCGAATACCTCGACCCGGCACTGCGCACCGACAGCATCGCGCTGCTGCGCAAGCATCCGAATCTGGTCATCTCCCGCACCTTTTCCAAGGCCTATGGCCTTGCGGGCTTGCGCATTGGTTACGCCGCCGCTCATCCAGCATTGGCCGACGTGCTCAACCGCGTGCGCTCGGCTTTCAACACCAGCACGGTGGCACAAGCCGCCGCCCTTGCCGCCCTCGCCGACACCGATTTCCTGCAACGAGCAGTGGAGGTCAACCGCACCGGCATGTCCCAACTGACGGCAGCTTTTGACGAACTCGGCTTGCGCTACTTGCCCTCGCACGGCAACTTCGTGCTGGTGCGCATGGGGGAAGACGACCAAGCCGGCGCCCGTCTCAACGCAGCCCTGCTCAAGCAGGGCGTGATCGCCAGACCCGTGGGGAATTACGGCCTGGGCCCATGGTTGCGCATCTCGGTGGGACTGGAGGCCGAGAATGCGCGCTGCATCGAGGCGCTGCGCAGCGCCTTGGGGGCGCACTGAATCCATGGACACCTTGATCGGTACGTACGCCGACACTCCCGCAAAGCCCCAGTTCAAACGCCTGGCCGTTCTGGGCGTGGGTTTGCTGGGCGGCTCGTTCGCCTTGGCGGCCAAGCATGCCGGCCTCGCTCAGGAAATCGTGGGTTACAGCAAGTCGCCCTCCACCATCAAGGCAGCAAGAGCAGCCAAGGTCATCGACCATGGCGCCGACTCGGCGCTGCATGCCGCCACCGATGCGGACTTGATTCTGCTGGCTGTTCCGGTCTCGGCTATCGGCCCCCTGCTCAAGCAGATCCGCATCGGCTTGTCACCCCACGCCCTGGTGATGGATGTCGGCAGCACCAAGGGCGATGTGGTTGCGGCCGCGCAAGAGGCTCTGGGTGACATGGCCAGCCGCCAGTTCGTTCCTTGCCACCCCATCGCCGGGGGTGAACACAGCGGGGTACAGCATGCGCGCTCGGCGCTGTTCGACGGTCGCCGCGTCGTCATCACACCGATGACCAACAACCCTGACCGTTTCGTCGAGGTGGCTTCGCAAATCTGGGAGGCGGTCGGTGGCGTGGTGTCCATCATGGATGCATCCGAGCACGACGCCGCTTTCGCGGCCGTGAGCCATCTTCCCCACCTGGTGGCGTTCGCCTACGTCTACGCCATGGCGCGCCAGCCCAAGGGAGGCAGCTACTTGCAACTCGCCGGCCCTGGCTTTCGCGACTTCACCCGCATCGCGGCCAGCGACCCCACCCTGTGGCGCGATGTGTTCAGCGCCAACAACACCGAAATCCTGCAGCAATTGCAGTTGTTCAAGCAGGCCCTCGCCGGCTTCGAGGCGCAGATGCGCCAGGGCAACTGGAGTGTGCTGGAGTCCCTCATCCGACAAGCCAGCCAGTCACGCAAGGACTGGGCCTCGCCTTCTCCCGCCGATGACATCGCCTGAATCGCTCGACCTGCCCCCCCTCATCGGCGCCGGCGGCAGCGTGCGTCTGCCGGGCTCCAAGAGCATTTCCAACCGCGTGCTTTTGCTCGCCGCTTTAGCAAGCGGCCCGACGCAGATCACCGGCCTTCTCGACTCGGACGACACCCGGGTGATGCTCGCCGCGTTGCATGCTCTGGGCGTGCAGTGCAGGCACGACGAGGCCGCCACACTGGTGCAGGGTAGTGGCGGTCGCTTTGCAACGGGCAAGGCCGATCTGTTCCTGGGTAACGCCGGCACCGCGATCCGTCCGCTCACCGCGGCCCTGGCGCTGCTCGGCGGCGACTACACCCTGCGTGGTGTGCCGCGCATGCACGAACGCCCCATCGGCGACCTGGTCGACGCGCTACGCGTCATCGGCTGTGACATCGGCTATGCCGCAAAGTCCGGCTACCCGCCGTTGCACATCGGCGTGGGTCTGGTCGACATCGTCGCTCCCATCCGGGTGCGAGGCGATGTCTCCAGCCAGTTCCTCACTGCCCTGCTGCTGGCGCTGCCGCTGGTGGCGGCCGCGCGGGACATCACCATCGACGTCGTCGGTACGTTGATTTCGCGGCCCTATGTGGACATCACGCTCAAGCTGCTGGCACGCTTCGGCGTGCACATCGAGCATCAGAACTGGCAGCGCTTCATCATTCCCGCGGGCAGCCGTTACACCAGCCCCGGGCGCATCGCCGTCGAGGGCGACGCGTCATCGGCGTCGTATTTCCTCGCCGCAGGAGTGCTGGGCAATTTGCATGGTCAAGGTGCACCGGTGAGCGTCGAAGGTGTCGACGCCAAGAGCATTCAGGGGGATATCGAATTCGCCCGCGTGCTCGAACGCCTGGGGGCGAACGTCACCTGGGGTGAGGGCCGCATCACCGCGCACGGACTGCAGGCCGGGCGTCGCAAACTCGCCGGCGGCAGCATTGACTGCCTGGCCATCCCCGACGCCGCCATGACCCTGGCCGTCACCGCCCTGTTTGCCCAGGAGCCGACACTGCTCACGGGCATCGGCAGCTGGCGTGTGAAAGAAACCGATCGCATCAGTGCCATGGTCACCGAATTGACCCAAATCGGTGCTCAAGTCGAGCATGGCGACGACTGGCTGCGCATCCATCCCCTGGCCGAAGCCCACTGGCGCAACGCCAGCATCGCCACCTACGACGACCACCGCATGGCGATGTGCTTCGCGCTTGCCAGCTTCGGCCCGGCCGACATCCGCATTCTCGACCCCGGCTGCGTTTCCAAGACCTTTCCCGGCTATTTCAAAGCCTTCGCGACGATCTCCCGCCCCGTTCCAGTCATCACCATCGACGGACCGACCGCATCCGGCAAGGGCACCGTGGCCTCGCATTTGGCGCAAGTCCTGGGGTTTCGTTACCTCGACTCGGGTGCGCTCTACCGCTCCTTGGCGCTGCTGGCTCAGCGCCAAGGGGTGGCGCTCGAGGACGAAGCCGCGCTGGCCGAACTCGCCCGGCATCTGCCCATCCGCTGCGAAGGCAGCGCCGTGTGGCTGGGACCGGAAAACGCCAGTGAAGCCATCCGCACCGAGTCCGTGGGGCAAGCCGCCTCCACACTCTCCGCCCTGCCCGGCGTGCGGCGGGCCTTGCTGCAGTTGCAGCACAGCCTGCGGCGTTCTCCCGGATTGGTCGCCGACGGCCGCGACATGGGCACCGTGGTCTTCCCGGACGCGCGCCTCAAGGTGTTTCTCACCGCCAGCGCTGCCGCACGTGCGCAACGGCGGCATAAGCAATTGATTTCTAAAGGGATTTCAACTACAATTTCCAATGTTTTGCAAGAGCTCGAACAACGCGACGCGCGCGACACCCAGCGCAGCGTCGCCGCCCTCAAGCCCGCGCAGGACGCCCTGCCTCTGAACACCTCCGAGCTCGACGTCGATCAGACCGTGCAGCAGGTGTTGCAGTGGTGGCGCCAACGTTCCTGAGTTCGCGCAGCAGCCGTACTCGGGTTGTGCAACCAACCCCGCGGGGCCACCTGCGGATTTGCGAGTCTGTCCATGTCAGTCAACCCTAGCGCCAGCACCCCTGGCGAATCCTTCGCCGCCCTGTTCGAAGAGTCGCTCAAGACGCGCGACATGCGCACCGGTGAAGTCATCACCGCGGAAGTGGTCGGCGTCGATCCCAACTTCGTGATCGTCAACGCCGGTCTGAAGTCCGATGCCTACATCCCCCTCGAAGAATTCAAGAACGATCATGGCGACGTCGAAGTCAAGGTCGGCGACTTCGTCTCGGTCGCCATCGATGCGCTCGAAAACGGCTACGGCGACACCATGCTGTCGCGCGACAAGGCCAAGCGCCTGGCCTCCTGGATGTCGCTCGAGAAAGCACTCGAATCCGGCGTGTTCGCCGAAGGCACCGTGACCGGCAAGGTCAAGGGTGGCCTGACCGTGATGATCAACGGCATCCGCGCCTTCCTTCCCGGCTCCCTGCTCGACACCCGCCCGGTGAAGGACACGACGCCGTACGAAGGCAAGACCATGGAGTTCAAGGTCATCAAGCTCGACCGCAAGCGCAACAACGTCGTGCTGTCGCGCCGCGCCGTGGTCGAGGCCAGCCAAGGCGAAGAGCGCGCCAAGCTGCTGGAAAACCTCAAGGAAGGCCAGATCGTCACCGGCGTGGTCAAGAACATCACCGACTACGGCGCGTTCGTCGACCTCGGTGGCATCGACGGCCTGCTGCACATCACCGACCTGGCCTGGCGCCGCGTGCGCCACCCCAGCGAAGTGGTCACCCCCGGCCAGGAAGTCACGGCCAAGGTGCTCAAGTACGACGTGGAGAAGAACCGCGTGTCGCTCGGCCTCAAGCAGATGGGCGACGACCCCTGGGTCGGCGTGGCGCGCCGCTACCCGGCCAGCACCCGCTTGTTCGGCAAGATCACCAACCTCACCGACTATGGCGCCTTTGTCGAGATCGAACCCGGCATCGAAGGTCTGGTGCACGTGTCCGAAATGGACTGGACCAACAAGAACGTGGCCCCCAGCAAGATCGTCCAGCTCGGCGACGAAGTGGAAGTGCAAGTGCTGGAAATCGACGAAGACCGCCGCCGCATCAGCCTGGGCATGAAGCAATGCCGCGCCAATCCCTGGGACGAGTTCGCCGCCAACCACAAGCGCGGCGACAAGGTCACAGGCCCGGTCAAGTCCATCACCGACTTCGGCGTGTTCATCGGCCTGCCCGGTGGCATTGACGGTCTGGTGCACATGTCCGACCTGTCCTGGAACGAAACCGGCGAAGCCGCCGTGCGCAATTACAAGAAGGGCCAGGAAGTCGAGGCTTTGGTTCTGGGCATCGACATCGAGCGCGAGCGCATTTCTCTCGGTATCAAGCAGATGGAAGGTGACCCCTTCATGAACTTCGCCGCCATGAACGACAAGGGCAAGGTCGTTGAAGGCACCGTCAAATCCGTCGATGCAAAGGGTGCCACCATCGATCTCGGCGACGACATCGAAGGCTATCTGCGCGCCTCCGAAATCTCCCGCGACCGCGTCGAAGATGCTCGAAACTTGCTGAAAGAAGGCGACCAGGTTTCGGCCCTGGTCATCAACATCGACCGC
>DAIAZB010000643.1 GCA_027443745.1 Thiomonas sp.
GACTGCACGACCCAGCCGATCCGGGGCAGTTGGTAGGGTATGGAATAGGCCGTGTGGAGGGTGATCTGCGCCTGGTCGAATGTACGCAAAGCCAGGGGCTGGTCTTCGGGCTCACCCTTCGCCAGCAACTCGAGGTCATGCGGCAACACCGCACTCGACGCCAGCTGCGTCACCAGGCCTTGTGCGTCGGTGACATAGACCAGCACGGCACTGGCATGTTGCCGCAAAAAGCTGCGTGCCATGAACTCAAAGCGAGCGGGTCCGCGCGGCGAAGCCTCCAGCGTATTGGCCAAGGACTGCAACTGCTCCTGCATCAAGCCCATCTCCAGGCTCATGCGCTGCTGCGCCCATTCACTGTCACGTTGCAGGGTATCGCGCTCGCGCTGCACCTCGGTTTGCTGGGTGTAGCGCACCAGTGCGGCGGCAGCGCCAAGGAACAGCACCAGGGACAACAATGGGCCGAACAGCAACAGACGGTCGGCGTTACGCCCGCGCAACGCGGCCTGCGTGCGCAGGCGCAGTGGCCGCAGGACTGTAAGCATGCGGCGCAGCACAGGTGGAGTATCGGAGTGGTTCACGCCTTCAGTCTATGCAAGTTGCGCGCCGCGCTGCGATCCCGCCACGCGACATGGCTTCTACGGGTATGCCCGACGCAACCCGTCTAGGAGGCGCGGCGGATTTGCACGATCATGGACTCCCGGTGCCGCTGTGAGCCTTGCCGCCTGCACCTGCACGACATGGCTCGGATGTCTCGCGACTTGTTTGCTCGACAACTTCGGTGCAAATCGCCCGGGCGCGGATGAGCGGCTACTGAGATTCAAGCAATTGATCTGCAAATTTCATAATATAAAAAACGATATTGCGATTCGAAAAATTATCTGCAATACTCACGCCAAACCAAGACGAGGAGATGCACCATGTCGGCTGTTCCTGAATTCCCCGTGCCTGCTTCCGCCAACGATGGCGATCCGCTCGAAACCCGTGAATGGCTCGATGCGCTGCAGGCGCTGATTGCCGCGGAAGGGCGTGAGCGCGCCCACTTTCTGCTGGAGGCTTTGATCGATCAAGCGCGCCAGGACGGGGTGGACATGCCGTTCTCGGCCAACACCGCCTACGTCAACACCATCCCCACTGACCTGGAAGAGCGCAATCCCGGCAACGTCGAGATCGAGGAGCGGTTGCGCGCCTACATGCGTTGGAATGCCATGGCCATGGTGGTGCGCGCCAACCGCCTGCACCCTGAGGACGGCGGCGACTTGGGCGGTCATATTGCTTCGTTCGCATCGCTGGCGAGCATGCTGGGGGCGGGCTTCAACCATTTCTGGCATGCGCCCACGACCGAGCACGGCGGCGATCTCATCTACTTCCAGGGTCACAGTGCGCCGGGCATCTACGCCCGCGCCTTCATGGAGGGGCGGCTGAGCGAGGGCCAGTTGCTCAACTTCCGCCAGGAGGTGGACGGCAAGGGCCTGTCCAGCTATCCCCATCCCAAGCTGATGCCGAACTTCTGGCAACTCTCCACCGTGAGCATGGGGTTGGGACCCATCATGGCGATTTACCAGGCGCGCTT
>DAIAZB010000644.1 GCA_027443745.1 Thiomonas sp.
GCCGGTGGTGGGCTCGTCGAGGATGTAGAGCGTGCGCCCGGTGTCGCGCTTCGACAGTTCCAGCGCCAGCTTCACGCGCTGGGCCTCGCCGCCGGAGAGCGTGGTCGCGCTCTGGCCGAGGCGGATGTAGCCCAGCCCCACCTCCTGCAGGGTCTGCAGCTTGCGGGCGATGGCCGGCACGGCGCTGAAATGCTCCAGCGCCTGGTCCACCGTGAGATCCAGCACCTGGGCGATGTTCAGGCCGTGCCAGGTCACGTCCAGGGTCTCGCGGTTGTAGCGCCGGCCGTGGCACACGTCGCAGGGCACGTACAGGTCGGGCAGGAAGTGCATCTCCACCTTCACCAGGCCGTCGCCCTGGCAGGCCTCGCAGCGCCCGCCCTTGACGTTGAAGGAGAAGCGCCCGGCGTCGTAGCCGCGTTCGCGCGAGACGTTGGTCTGCGCGAACAGCTCGCGCAGTGGCGTGAACAGGCCGGTGTAGGTGGCCGGGTTGCTGCGTGGCGTGCGGCCCAGCGGAGTCTGGTCGACGGCGATGACCTTGTCCAGTTTTTCCAGCCCGTGCAGCGTGTCGAACGCCGCCGGCTCGGTGTGGGCGCCGTTGAGCGCGGCGGCGCAGGCGGCGTACAGCGTGTCGTTCACCAGGGTGGACTTGCCCGAGCCGGACACCCCGGCCACCACGGTGAACAGGCCGAGCGGGATGCTCGCGGTGACGTGCTGCAGATTGTTGCCGCGCGCCCCGGCCAGTTCCAGCCAATGCTCGCCCGGCGGGCGGCGACTGCCGCCGGGGGCGATGCGCCTGCGGCCCGAGAGATAGGCGCCGGTGAGCGAAGCCGGGTCGTGCGTGATGTGCGCCGCGCTGCCTTGCGACACCACCATGCCGCCATGCACACCGGCGCCCGGGCCCATGTCGATGACATGGTCAGCGGCGCGGATCATGTCCTCGTCGTGCTCCACCACGATCACGCTGTTGCCGAGGTCGCGCAGGCGTTTGAGCATGGCGATGAGGCGGTCGTTGTCGCGCTGGTGCAGGCCGATGCTGGGCTCATCGAGCACGTACATCACCCCCGTCAGGCCCGAGCCGATCTGCGACGCCAGGCGGATGCGCTGCGCCTCGCCACCGGAGAGGCTGTCGGCGCTGCGCTCCAGGGTCAGATAGCTCAGGCCGACGTCGTTGAGGAAATGCAGCCGGGTGGCGATTTCGCGCACGATGCGCGCCGCGATCTCGGCCTTGGCGCCATCCAGCGCCAGCATGTCGAACCAGGTCTGGGCCTGATGCAGCGTCATGCGCCCCAGTTCGGGCAGCGCCAGTCCGCCCACCTGCACCAGCCGCGCCTCGCGCTTGAGCCGGCTGCCCCCGCACTCGGGGCAGACATGCACGCTGCGCAGGCGCGACAGCTCTTCGCGCACCGCCACCGTGTCGGTCTCGCGCCAGCGCCGCTCCAGGTTCGGCAGCACACCTTCGAACGGATGCTTGCGGCTCACCGCCTTGCCCTTCGGGTCCAGGCTGGTGAAGCTGATGGCCTCGCCGCCCGTGCCGTGCAGCAGGCGCTGGCGCGCGGCGTGCGGCAGTTGATCGAACGCGGTGTCGAGGCTGAACCCGTCGTGCGACGCCAGCGCCTGCAATTGCTCGAAGTAGAAGCGGTTGCGCCGGTCCCAGCCGCGGATCGCGCCGCTGGCCAGGCTCAGCTCGGGATGGGCCACCACCAGCGCGGCGTCGAACACGTCGAGTTGTCCCAGGCCGTCGCAACGCGGGCAGGCGCCGACCGGGTTGTTGAAGGAGAACAGCCGCGGCTCCAGCTCGGGCAGGGCGGTGGCGCAAATGGGGCAGGCGAAGCGGCTGTTGAAGCTCTGCTCTGCGCCGCTGTCCAGGTCGAGCGCCAGGGCGCGGCCGTCGCTCAGGCGCAGCGCGGCTTCGAGGCTTTCGGCCAGGCGCTGGCGAATGTCGCCGCCGGTCTTCACGCGGTCCACCACCACGTCCACATCGTGCCGGCTGCCGTCGTCCAGCGGCGGCAGGTTGTCCGCCTCCACCACGATGCCGTCGACGCGAAAGCGCACATAGCCCTGCGCCCGCAGCGCTGCCAGCAGCTCGGCGTGGCCGCCCTTGCGACCGTCGACCACCGGCGCTAGCAGCGCCAGTTTCTGCCCTGGCGGGTGTGCCACCAGGGCGTCCACCATGTGCGTCACGGTCTGCGCCTGCAGGGCCTGCTCGGGATGGTTGGGGCAATGCGGGGTGCCGGCGCGTGCCCACAGCAGGCGCACGTAGTCGTAAATCTCGGTGACGGTGCCCACGGTGGAGCGCGGGTTGTGGCTGGCGGACTTCTGCTCGATGGAAATGGCCGGCGCCAGGCCTTCGATCACGTCCACGTCAGGCTTGTCCATGCGCTGCAGGAACTGCCGCGCGTAGGCCGACAGGCTTTCCACGTAGCGCCGCTGGCCTTCGGCATAGAGCGTGTCGAACGCCAGCGACGACTTGCCCGATCCCGACAGCCCGGTGATGACCACCAGCCGGTTGCGCGGAATGTCGAGCGAGATGTTCCTCAGATTGTGGGTGCGCGCGCCGCGCACGCGGATGCTGGCCGCCTCGGCCGCCGTGACCGCAGCGAATCCCGGCGCAACGTCAGGCGCAACAAGCCCCCTGTCCGGGGCATCCGGCAGCGGCGCGGCAGGCTTGGGGTCGACGCGGAGGAAGCGGTCTTGGGCGTTCATGGCGGCAGTGCGGGTAACACGCAACTATAGGCGCGCAAGCCCGCCCCGCGCACCCCCATGCCTGGGCATGCA
>DAIAZB010000645.1 GCA_027443745.1 Thiomonas sp.
GACTGCACCACGCTGTAGCCATTGCCCCAGACCTGCGGCATGAGCAGGGACAGCAGGCCGATGAACAGCCCGGCCAGGCCCATGCGCAGCGGCAGAAAAGCGACCATCGGCTGATACTTGCGGCGCGCGGTGTCGAGCAACCAGAGGAAGGCCGGCCCGATGAAACCGGCCAGCAGGCCGAGCAGCGAGGCATCGAGCAGGTCGATGAAACTGATCGGCGGCACCTGGTGCGCGAGGTAGAGCGGGCCGGTGGCGAACAGGCTCTGGGTGGTGAGTTCCCCGATCACCGCGGCCACCAGCACGGCGGTGATTTCGCGCAACTGCAGGCCGCCGAGAATGATTTCAGCGACGAACAGGGTGCCGGCGATCGGCGCGTGATACGCGCCGGCAAAGCCCGCTGCCGCGCCGCAGGCGACGATGAGCCGCTGATGCGCCGGGTCGGCGCGGCCGATGCGGCCGATGAAGGACGACACCAGCGAGGCGAACTGGATCATCGTGCCCTCGCGGCCGATGGTGATGCCCCCGCTCACGGCCACCAGCGACGAGGCGGTGCGCATCAGGTTGGGCACCACCGGGAGCAGGCCGTCGCCCACGCGCACCGCCTCCATGTACTCCGGCCCGCGCGGGCGCTTGATCCAGCGCTGTCCGGCCCACATGATGAGACCGCCGACGACCGCAGCGATCACCGGGATGATGGCCCGCTTCCACAGCGGCAGCCCGGCTGCCGCTGTGACCAGGTGCTCGTGGGTGCTGTAGAGGTGGATGATGGCGTACATCGCCTGGCGAAAGCCCTCCACCGCCACCGAGGCGACAAAACCGATGATGGCCGCGATCAACATCATCGGCACCATCGGGTCGAGACCCAGACGCAGATGGACGAGCAGGGCGCGGAGGCGGTAGGCGAGGGATTCGGACATGACGAGCGGGTGCGGCAGGACATCGCCGCTGCGCAAGGTAGAAATTTTCGAAATGGTATCGGCTCGCACGCCCCACAACGGTGAAGTTTGGTGAACGCAGGCAACAAGCACCACACTGCAACGGGTCATCGGTCATCGTGGCGCAGCGCGATTGCTCAGTCGCCCACAGTAGCTCGGTGGCGACCGTGCAGCGTCGTGATCGGGTTCGCGCCGCGCCCGCCAGCGGCTTTGCGACAATGCCAGCCATGTCCAGCAGCTCCGCATCCACCTCGGCCCCGGCTTTTCTGCGCAAACTCTGCGCACCGGCGCAATTGCCGCGGGCCCTGGCCGCGCTGCCGCGCCCGTTGGTGTTCACCAACGGCGTGTTCGACATCCTGCACCGCGGCCATGTGACTTACCTCGCGCAGGCGCGGGCGCTTGGCGCCAGCCTGGTGCTGGGGCTGAATTCCGACGCGTCGGCGCGGCGCCTGGGCAAGGGCCCGGAGCGCCCGCTGAACCCGCAAGACGATCGCGCTGCCGTCCTGGCCGCGCTGGAAAGCGTCAGCCTGGTGGTGCTGTTCGACGAGTCCACGCCGCTGGCGCTGCTGCAACAGGTGCGCCCCGAGATCTATGTGAAGGGCGGCGACTACAGCGTCGCAACCCTGCCCGAAACCCAACTGGTACGCGGCTGGGGCGGCGAAGTGCGCATCCTGCCCTTTGTCGCCGGCCGCTCCACCACGGCGCTGGTGCGGCGCATTCGCGGCGAAGGCTGAGACCGCTTCAAGCGGTTGCAGCAGGCATCCGGGACGCATGCCGCGCGGCCGGCCCGCACGCTCCTAGGGATGGGTCGCGCTCTTGCGCTGCGCCGTGGGAGGAATGCGCAGGGCCTCGCGGTACTTGGCCACCGTGCGCCGCGCCACGGTGATGCCCTGCGTGGCGAGTCGCTCGGCGAG
>DAIAZB010000646.1 GCA_027443745.1 Thiomonas sp.
CCAGCGCAGGTAGGCGTCGTACACCTGTTGCGTGCCGGCGGGGCAGATGGGCAGCGGGCCGGCTTCGTCGTCGAAGCAGATGTTGCCGAGCATCCATTCGGCGGCGAAGCGTTCCTCGCTGTTGGCGCTGACGTCGATGAGTTCGCGCTTGGCCACGGTCATGGGCGGCCAGGTCCAGGGCTTGAAGTCGGTGAGGTCGACGTGCAGCAGGAAGTGATGCAGGGCGGCGATGCCGCCTGACTCGATTTCCTCGTCGATGGCGGCGTAGAAGCGTGGGTCGAGTTTCGGCGGGGTCCAGATGACGCAGTGGCGGCGGTCATCACCCTCGAGCACGACGGGCTGCTTCTCGTTCGACAGGAACACCAGGTTCATGTGGTTGCGCTCGGTGTGCGCGGCCACGTTCTTGGGGTTGACGCGGATGGTCTCGCCGGTAATGAAGGTCTTGAGCAGATTCTTGAGGTGGTATTTCTCGGTGTTGGCGACGATCTCGTCGGCCAGCACGAAGAGCTTGCGGCTGACCCAGTCGGCGTTGAATTTGTCTTCGATGGCGCCTTGGTTGAGGACGATGCCGTACTCGCCGTAGATCTTGGCCACGGCCTCGAAAAACCGGCTCTTGCCCGTGCCCTGCGGGCCGTGCACGACGATGGCGCTGGCCATCTTGGCGCCGGGGTGCTGGATGGGGTAGGCCAGCCACTGCAAAACCCACGTGTAGAGCTGCTCGGCGTTGCGCTCGCCGCTGCAGATGTGCTCGAGCAGGCCCAGCAGGTTGTCGCACCGGCCGTAGCGCGGCTGGGTGGGCCAGCCTCCCCAGAGGTTGCAGCGGATGTTGGGGTCTTCGCCGCCGGGGTCGAACCCGATCTGGTCGATGTAGACGGCGCGGCTCTTCCAGGTGGGGTGATCCTTCACGTCGTCGCCGCGCACCCGCGCCGGGAGCATGCGCAGCACCTTGCTGATGCGGCAGAGGCTGCGCGTCCAGGTGTCGAACACGTATTCGCCGGTGTCGTCGTCCACGGCGATGAATCGATCGACGACCTGCTCGAGTGGAAGAATGGAAACGGCGTCGGGCCGGCCGTCTTCGGCATTCCCCGCCCCCCTGTTTGGCGCGGCCCCGCGCGAGGGCGCTTCGGCGAAAGACCAGCCTGCCGAGGCCAGGGCCGCGTCGATCTGCGCACGCACGACATGCAGGCCGCCCTGCGGGTGGGTGTGCAGGTCGTTGAAGTCGGTGGGTCCCTTGCGATCGGTGGGCCGTTCGGTGGGCCACTGCGGCAAGACCCAGGCGCCGGACACGGCGGCCGCCGCGGCTTCGGCGCGCCTGGCGCCGGTGTTGATCTTGCGGTGATCTTCGCCGCAATGGGCGCAGGATGGGGCGGATACCAGGGTGAGCTTGTCGCAAGCCGCGCACTTGGCGATGTAGTCATCGTCCCCGCAGACGAGGATGCGCGCGTGGCGATAGCGTTTGACTATTTGTTGCGCCACAGGTAGGAGGTTGCCGGCGTCGAAGGCGACGATGACCGGAAGGCCGGTGGCTTCGTGCAGGCTGGCGCCGGTGGCGAAGCCCTCGGCCAGCAGGATGACGCCGCGCGCGCGGGGCGCGCCGATCTCGGCCCAGTGGCCTTGCTTGGCCAGGCCGGGCGGCGTGAAGTCCTTGTCGCGAGGTTTGCCTGAGCCCTTGGACAGGGGCTTGTCGTAGATGACCTGCAGGCCGTAGATGCGGCCGTCGCCATCGAGCACGGGCACCACCAGGTTTCCCGAGGCGGACACGCGCGCGCCATAAAGTTTGCCGGGCGGCAAGCCCTTGCGCGCGAGGTAGGCGGACGCGCCGGACTCGCTGCACTGCGCCCACCAGCGCGAGGCGCGGGCGGCGGCGCGATCGATCTCGGCGCGGCGCTCGGCCTCGGCGCGCTTGCGGTCCTCGGCCTGGCGCGCCTTGATGGCGGCGAGCTGGTCGGCGTCGAGCGCCTTGCGCTCGGTCTTGGGCAGCAGGATCTTCTGCGCGCCGTTGTCGTCGCCCTGCCAGACGCCGTAGCTGCCGGTGATGAGGCGCTGGCCGTCGCCCAAGGTCAGCTCGAACAGCTTGTACCAGCCGCGCTTTTCGCGGTCGCCGTCGACCAGGCAGCGCACCGGGCGGCCGGTGCCGACCTGCAGCGCGCCGTCCTTGATGATGAGGCCGGCCGCGCGAAGCTGGCCGAGCACGTCGTCGTGATTGATCCAGCTCATGCGTTCCTCGCCAGCATCCAGCGCACGGCGCGCTGCACTTCGATGGGGAGGTCCGTGTTGATCTTGGCCAGCACGCGCGTGCGAATCTTGGTGGAGCTGAACATTTGCTGGATGTCGATGACCTGCAGGGGCCTGATGGCCGATTTGGGATCGCTCGGGTTTTCGCGCACGAAGATCGTGCGCCCCTTGTTGCCGATGAAGGCGCCCGGGATGGTGATCAAGGGACCGCCCTTTTTGATGCGAAAACGCAACTGCTGCTGCGTCCCGGCCTTGGACCTCCGTCGCCGCTCGGCCAGCGAGACCTTTGTTTCCAGAAAGTGAATGAGGTTGAGCGAGCGCCCGCGCTTGCTCGAGGAACCGAAGATGTTGATCCACGCCACCAAGCGTCCGTCCGGCTTCGCGCTGGCGTTGTGCAATTCGATGGCATTGCGCACGCGGGTGGCATCCACCGCGTATTCCTGCCTCACCGCCCGGCTGATCTCGGCCCTCGCCTTCTGCGCCGTCTTGTTGATGGCCGCCGCCATCGCCCGGCCGCGCAAGTCGCCATCGAGCCGCGACAGGTTGGCCTTGACCCCAGCGATGCCGCGCACCTTGATGGTGAGATGCAAGCTCATGCGCGCCACCTATGGATCAGCAACGTGGCATCACCATGCGCCAACTGTTGCCTAAGTCCAACCATCACGCACAACCTCCGTTCCGCGCCGCTTCGTACCCGTGCGGGCCGATGCCAGGGAGGACCCGCGCCCGGCTGTTGCTTGAACGTTTGATGGCGCTGCATTTTTCGCATGGCGAAGCCACAAGCAAGGGGTGCGGGGTCACACCAAGCCCGCGCGCTGCATGGCTTGCTGCAATTGCGCGTGCAATCGCTTGACCTCCTGCATCGCCGCGTCGCGCTTGTCGGGCGCGTAGAAGCGCGACAGCAGGTATTCGATGGGCGTCATGTCGCCGGTCTTCTCGATGTACAGCTCGAGGCTGTCCACGCTGAAGTGGCGGCTCGGGTCCTCGCTCAACTGCACAGACAGGTTGCTCGGCGCCGTGTCCAGGTCAATGGCCACCCGCTTGAGACCCCGTTGATAAATTCCCGTGGCCACACATTCGCGCAGCGACCTGTAGCGCTCGGCCAGGCCTGGTTCGAGTTCCAGGGTCAGTTGGTTTGGAGCTTTGATAACGCCTGATTTCATCTCTTATCCCTGGTTATCAAGACAGAGCAAAACAATGCTTGCCATGGACACGCACACGCAAAAAAGAAAAAGCCAACCCTCGCGGGCTGGCGAAGTCGCCCTGACTGGCAACGGAGACAAACTGGCGCGCGCCGCGCATCCGGCGAGAATCGGGGCTTCTCACAGCAACCGAGCCGGAAGGGGCGCGCATGGAAAGCAAACAACTCATGAACGATCCCGCGTACTGCTATGCGCACGTTCTTCTTCTACGCGGCCTATTGGCCGCGCTCGCCGCGCAGGTGATGGACCGAGATCAATTTCTGCAGTTGGCCTTGCATCAATCCGCCATGCTGCGTCCCATAGCAGAGCCGCGGCCCGTGCCAGAAAGCGTGCTGCGAGCGATCGACGATTTCGAGTCCTGGGCACGCTCGCT
>DAIAZB010000647.1 GCA_027443745.1 Thiomonas sp.
CCGGCGCAATTGGTGCGGCAGCTTGCGTTTGCGCAGGCATTCGGCGCACAGGTCCATGTCGCTGTGGTGGCGGCAGAGGATGGCCATGTCGGCCCAGGCGTGGCCTTCGCGGTGGGCGGCGCTCAGCAGCTCTGCCACCTCTTGCGCCTCGTCGCGCAGGGTGGGCAGGCGCACGATGAGCGGCGCCTCGCCGTCGCGCCCGCAGCTCACGGGCTTGAGCAGGGGCACGCCGTCGTCGTCCTTGTCTTCGGTGGTCAGCAGGCGATTCGGCGCCGGGCCGCCCCAAGCCGGATCAGCCCCCTCGGGGGGCAGCGACCCGCGCAGCGGAGGAGCGTGGGGGTACATATATTCAGCCGCGACGAGGCTGGCGGTTTGCAGGATCTGCCGCGTGTTGCGGTAGTTGATCTTGAGGATGGTGGTGCGCCCCTGCGCCTGGATGCCCACGCGCTTGAAGCTGAAGTTCTTCTTCTGCGTGCGTTCGTAGATGTTCTGCGCGTCGTCATACAGCACGAGCAGGCTGTTGGTGGCGGGGTCCACCATCTGCACCACCAGGCGCAGCCATTCGGGCGCGAAGTCGTGGCCTTCGTCAATCAGCACGGCCTGGTATTGCCCGCTGGGGATCTGGCGGCGGTCCACGCCGGTGATGACGCGCTGGACCATGTCGGCCATTTTGTCGGTGACGGGCTGGTTGTTGGCGGGCAGGTCTTGCCCGTAGGCCACCAGTTGCTCGCGGCACCATTTGTGGAAGTGCACGGCGTGCACGCGCTCGGCAATGCCTTTGGCGGCCATCACGCGGGCGAGTTGTCGGGCCAGCGGTTCGTTGTAGCAGAGGATGAGGATGGGTTTGCTCGCTGCCGCGTCCTCGGTGTTGACCGCTTTGGCCAGGTGTTCGGCGCGATAGCCCAGCAGCATGGTCTTGCCCGAGCCGGCCACGCCGTGGATGACGCGGTGGCCGTCGCCCAGGCTGCGGGCGAGCTGCTCCTGCTGCAGGTCCATCACCCGCAGGATGCTGGGGCGTTCGGCTTCGGCCTCGTCGGCAAACAGGTCTGGCGTGCCGGGCACGTTCACCCGCACCTCGGGGAACATGATCCAGCGCACGCGGTCCATCTGCGGCAGCGACATGACGCCACCCATCATGAACGGGAACATGTCCCACAGTCGACTTTGCAGCGCCTCGGGCTCGACGTGCTCGCCCATTTCGTCCTGGCAGAGCACGCGGTGCGGCTCGATGGCGTGGGCGAGTTCGGCCTTGTCGAATTGCGCGCGGGTGATGTTGGGCAGCACCACGCCGTAACTCCACGGAAAGGCCAGCTTGCCCTGGTGTCGGCCTTCGGGCTGCAGCAGTTGCGGGTCGCGCTCCAGCGCGTGGACCACCTGGTGCGCGTACTGCCGGGCCTGCTCCAGCGGGTTGGGAATGGTCTTGGTGCCCAGCTCGCCGTGGATGTCCCAGGTCTGCTTGTTGGCCTGGATGAGAGTGGCGAGCCGGAAGTCCTTGACCTCCAGAATCAGGATGCCCCGGCGCGGGTGCATGACGACGAAGTCCGGGTGCTGGTGCCGGGGGCCGACGGC
>DAIAZB010000648.1 GCA_027443745.1 Thiomonas sp.
TGCGCATGCTACGCTTTCGTTTGGACTTCCATACGGCAATACGATGAAGATCGACACCAAGCTCCCCAAGGTCGGCACCACCATATTCAGCGTGATGAGCCAGCTCGCGCTGGAGCACAAGGCGGTGAACCTGGGGCAGGGTTTCCCGGATTTCGAGCCGCCGCAGGGCCTGCGCGATGCGCTGGCGCGCGCGATGGACGAGGGGCGCAACCAGTACGCGCCGATGCACGGCACCGCGCCGCTGCGCGAGCAGATCGCGTTGAAGACCGAGCGCATGTACGGCCACCGCCCCGACGTCGACGCCGAAATCACCGTGACCTCCGGTGCCACCGAGGCGTTGTTCGCAGCGATCGCCGCGATGGTGCGCACGGGCGAGGAGGTGATCGTGTTCGATCCGGCCTACGACAGCTACGAGCCGGTCATCGAGCTGCAGGGCGCCAGGGCGGTGCATATCCCGCTGCTTGCGCCGAGCTTTGCCGTGGACTGGCAGCGTGTGCGCGACGCGGTGACGCCGCGCACGCGCATGATCCTGATCAACAGTCCGCACAACCCGTCCGGCGCGGTACTGTCGGCAGCCGACCTCGACGAGCTGGCGGCGATCGTGCGCGACACCGGCATCGTGGTGCTGTCCGACGAGGTGTACGAACACATCGTCTACGACGGCCGGCAGCACGAGAGCGTGCTGCGTCACCCGGAACTGGCCGCGCGCAGCATCGTGGTGTCCTCCTTCGGCAAGACCTACCACTGCACCGGCTGGAAGCTGGGCTATGCGGTGGCGCCGAGGGCGCTTACCGCGGAATTCCGCAAGGTGCATCAGTACCTTACGTTCTGCAGCTTCCATCCCGCGCAGGCCGCGTTCGCTGAGTTCCTCGCCAGCGACCCGCGGCATTACCTGGAGCTGCCCGCGTTCTACCAGGCCAAGCGTGACCGTTTCCGCGCACTGCTGGCGCCGTCGCGCTTCACGCTGCTCGACGTGCCGGGCGGCTACTTCCAGCTGGTGGACTACTCGGCGATCCGCGACGAGGACGACCTAGCCTTCAGCCGCTGGCTGGTGGAGCAGGGCGGCGTGGCGGCGATCCCGCTGACGCCGTTCTGCGAGACCGCGCCGGGCACGCGCCTGCTGCGCCTGTGCTTCGCCAAGAGCGACGCCACCATGGAGGCAGCCGCCGAACGGCTGTGCCGGCTGTGAGCGGGGATGACAAGGGCTTGCAGCCGTTGACCGTCTCGCTGGTGCAGGGCGCTACCCGCTGGCACGACGCACCGGCCAACCGTGACTACTACGGCGCGCTGGCGCGGCGCGCGAAAGGCAGCGACCTGATCGTGCTGCCGGAGACTTTCCTGTCCGGCTTCAGCAACGACACGATCGCCAGCGCCGACACCATGGAAGGCGAGGGCGTGGCCTGGCTGGGCGCACTGGCCGCCGAAGTGGATGCGGTGGTCTGCGGTAGCCTGGCGATCCGCGAGGGTGGGACCGTCTACAACCGCCTGCTGTGGATGCGGCCCGACGGCACGTTCGAGCAATACGACAAGCGCCACCTGTTCCGCATGGCCGGCGAACACACCCGCTACGGCGGCGGCCGCGAGCGCCTGGTCGTGGAGCTGAAGGGGTGGCGCATCCTGCCGCAGGTCTGCTACGACCTGCGTTTCCCGGTGTGGCTGCGTAATCGCCGGCTGGAAGGTGCGGCGGGCGGCATGGACTACGACCTCGCCCTGTTCGTGGCGAACTGGCCTGCGCCCCGCCGCCAGCCCTGGCGCACCCTGCTGCGCGCCCGTGCGATCGAAAACCTCGCCTGCGTGATCGGCGTGAACCGCGTGGGCGTGGACGGCAACGACCTTCCCTACGCCGGCGACAGCGCGGTGATCGACCCGGTGGGCGAGCCGCTGGTGGAGTGCGGCCCGCTGGAGCAGGTCGCCACCGTCACCCTGGACCCCGCGCCGCTGCTCGCCCATCGCGAGCGCTTCCCGGCGTGGATGGATGCCGACGCGTTTACGTTGTCGCCGTAAGGCGCACTGCTAAAGAATTTCGAGCACCGCTTCCGGCGGCCGGCCGATCACGGCCTTGCCGTTGGCGACCACGATGGGACGCTCGATCAGG
>DAIAZB010000649.1 GCA_027443745.1 Thiomonas sp.
TACCGCTCGTCCGCGCCTGGCGCCAAGCCATTCGTCGAAGTGGGCGACATGGTCAAGCAAGGACAGGCGGTGTGCATCGTCGAGGCGATGAAAATTCTCAACGAAATCGAGTCGGATATCGACGGCGTGGTCAAGGAAATCCTGGCCGACAACGGCCAGGCGGTTGAGTATGGCCAACCGTTGTTCGTGCTTGAGTGATCTCGGTGTTGTCGGCGTCCGCTGAACCCTGCCGCACAACTCGCCCCCACGGGGTTTTTTCTTGAATGCCAACGCGTCACGCTGAGGCCGAAGCCACCATGTTCAAAAAAATTCTGATCGCCAACCGCGGTGAAATCGCGTTGCGCATTCAGCGTGCCTGCCGCGAGCTGGGTATCAAGACCGTAATGGTCTATTCCGAAGCGGACCGCGACGCGAAGTATGTCAAATTGGCCGACGAAGCCGTGTGCATCGGGCCACCTCCTTCCGGCCTGAGCTATCTGAACATGCCGGCCATCATCTCTGCCGCGGAAGTGACCGACGCCGAAGCCATTCATCCCGGCTATGGCTTCCTCTCCGAGAACGCAGATTTCGCTGAACGTGTCGAGCGCTCGGGTTTCACCTTCATCGGCCCAAGGCCCGATTCCATCCGCCTGATGGGCGACAAGGTCTCAGCGAAGCAGGCCATGATCAAGGCTGGCGTGCCATGCGTACCGGGGTCGGAAGGCGAGTTGCCCGACGACCCGCGTGAGATCACACGCATGGCGCGAGGTATCGGCTATCCCGTCATCATCAAGGCGGCGGGTGGTGGTGGTGGGCGCGGCATGCGTGTGGTCCATACCGAGGCCGCGCTGCTCAACGCCGTGGCCACGACCAAGGCCGAGGCGCAAGCCGCCTTCGGCAATGCCGCGGTGTACATGGAGAAATTCCTCACCAACCCGCGCCATATCGAAATTCAGGTGATGGCCGATGAGCATGGCAACGCCCTGTGGCTGGGCGAGCGCGATTGCTCCATGCAACGCCGTCACCAGAAGGTGCTGGAAGAGGCCCCGGCGCCGGGCATTGCGCGCAAACTGATCGAACGTATCGGTGCGCGATGTGCTGATGCCTGCCGGAAAATCAGCTATCGCGGTGCCGGTACCTTCGAGTTTCTGTATGAAAATGGTGAGTTCTACTTCATCGAAATGAACACCCGCGTGCAGGTGGAGCACCCCGTGACCGAACTCACCACCGGGGTGGATATCGTGGTCCAGCAAATTCTGGTTGCGGCTGGCGAAAAGCTCACGCTACGTCAACGCAGCATCACGATCAGTGGTCATGCCATCGAGTGCCGCATCAATGCCGAAGATGCCGTGAAGTTCACGCCCAGCCCCGGTCGCATCACCACCCGGCATATGCCGGGTGGACCGGGTGTGCGGGTGGATTCGCATGTTTATGCCGGCTATTTCGTGCCACCGAACTACGACTCGATGATTGCCAAGATCATTGTCCATGGCGCAACGCGCGAACAAGCCTTGGCACGGATGCGCACAGCCTTGTCGGAAATGGTGGTGGACGGCATTGCCACCAACATTCCACTCCACCGCGAACTCCTGGTGGACGCACGCTTCTCGGAGGGCGGCACCAACATCCACTACCTGGAAGAATACATGGCAGCCCGCCACGGTTAAGCTCGAGGCCACGGGTTGCCGGCCAGTGTTTCCCACATCTCCAACCGCTTTCATCATGGCCTACCGTGAAGTGATCATCCCCGCCGACGACACCCAGGCCACGGTCCTTGCCGACGCACTCATGGACCACGGCGCCTTGAGCGTCGCAGTGGAAGATCAGGAAGCCGGCACCACAACGGAACAAGCGCTGTTTGGCGAACCTGGCATGCCCACACCACGCGAGGCATGGCAGCACAACCTCGTGCGTGCCCTGTTCGACGCCGAGGCCGATGCCGACTCTGCCCTGCTGGCTCTGCTGGACGATGGGTTGTTGACCGATTTGCGGGGTGTGCAACAGATCGAAATCCCCGAGCAGGATTGGGTGCGTCTGACCCAGTCGCAGTTCAAACCCGTATGCATCGACAACCGGTTGTGGATCGTGCCGAGCTGGCACAGCGCTCCAGACGGGGCGCAGTTGGTCATCCAACTCGATCCGGGACTGGCCTTCGGTACCGGCACCCACCCCACCACTCAGGTCTGCCTGAGTTGGCTGGTGCAACACGCGCCGCTCGCGGGGTTGGATGTGCTGGACTACGGCTGCGGCTCAGGCATCCTGGCCATTGCAGCCGCGCGACTGGGTGCACAGTCGGTCAGTGCCGTGGACATCGACCCCGCTGCCGTCAACTGCTGCCTGACCAACGCTGCAAACAACGGCGTGGCGCTAGCGCATTGTTGCCATGCCGACGAACTCCCGGCGCACCACGTCGACGTGGTGCTGGCGAACATTCTGGCTGCGCCGCTGCGCTTGCTCGCGCCGATGCTGGCGGCGCGTGCCAAGCCCGGCGGCTGGCTGGTGCTTTCCGGCATTCTCAGCCGACAAGCTGATGAACTCATCACCGTCTACGCACCCTACGCACACCTGCAAGTGCAGGCCGAACGTGACGGCTGGGTTTGCCTGGCGGGCACCACACACGTCACATCGAGCGCTGCGCCGGCGTGAGAGCGGCACACCGGCCCGAGGCGCATCCGGCGGGTCCGCATCATGCCGACCCGCTGCTGTTTTTATACTAGGCGTCCATGCCTCTTGCCACTCGCTGCCCGCATTGCGGCACCGCTTTCAAGCTGGTGCGCGACCAGTTGCTCCTGCGCCAGGGTTGGGTGCGCTGCGGCCGTTGCGGCGAAGCCTTCAACGCGGCTGACCATGCATTCGAGCCCGCCTCCGAGCAACCC
>DAIAZB010000650.1 GCA_027443745.1 Thiomonas sp.
AACGGCAGGCTCGCGCCTGCGTCCACGTACCGTTGCGGGGGCAGCACAGGCTGGATGCGCGCAAAGCAACATCACCCTGTTTCCCGTTTAACCGCGCGACCATGAATGGCCGCGCAAGCACCAACACCATCATGGTAGGGCAAGGCGTGACAGAAGACCCTTGCTCATGCTGTTCGAAGAGGCGGATCCTGGCACTAGAATCCTTCGCATGAACCCGCCGACGACGCCGACCGAGTTGCCCGCCTTGCTGGATGCCTTGAGCGACAAGGCCGATCGTCTGGTGCTGCGTCACGCCGAGCTCAAACGCACCAATGCCTTGCTGGATGATCGCATTCGCCAACTCGAAGCCGAGCGTGACTCCTTGCGGGCACGGCTGCATGAAGCGCGTGCACGCGTCGATCACCTGCTGGCCCGGCTGGACCCCCCGTCTGGCATGCCGGCGACCAAGCCTTCAGCCTGAGCGCCGCCGCGTCAGCTTTCCTCACCCCATTCCGCGAGATGCATCCATGAGCAGCGCCACCCTGGAAGTGAGCATCATGGGCCAGAGCTATATGCTGGCCTGCCCGCAGGGTGAGGAGGACGCGCTGCGGCTGGCCGTCGCTGAAGTCGATCGCGAGATGTGCAGCATTCGCGAACTGGGCAAGATCCGCGCCCGCGAGCGCATCGCCGTTCTGGCGGCGCTCAACCTGGCCCATGCCAAGATGCTGGCCTCCAGGCCCGGGGCCAATACAGAAACGGCAACCCCGCTTCCGGTCGATCTGCCCGTGCTGGCGACCAGGATTGCACAGATCAACCGCCGGCTCGACGCCGCGCTGGAAACCGACGGTCAATTGCTCTGACAACTCGCCCCCGGCAACAGCGGGGAGCGACAGCCGCCTACAATCCGCTACGTCTGCCTGGCCGTCCCGATCAGGCATTTCTTGAACCGATGCGCTTTGCCTCGGGCTTGGAATATTTCGCATGGGCGCGCAGTGTCTCGCGCAGACGCTCCCGAAGTGTGGTGACCTTGCCCACCTGTTCCAACTGGGTTCAGGGATCAATGGTCGGCGCGGTTTGGGCAGACACCTCTTCTGCGCACAACGTCGTCCCATTTGTGACACGGCGCACGACGACCTCAACCTTCCGATGTGCAATGGCCTGGCAATTTTTGCTTGAACTCATGGTGCTGGGCTCGTTCACGGGCTTCATGGCGGGTCTTCTCGGCATTGGCGGCGGCATGCTGCTGGTGCCATTTCTCACCTTCATGTTCACGCGCGAACACTTCGACGCCGAGCTGATCGTGCACATGGCCATCGCCACCTCGCTCACCACCATCTTGTTCACCTCGGCCTCGAGCGTGCGCGCACATCACAAGCGCGGCGCCGTGCGTTGGCCGATTGCATTGTGGATGGGCATGGGCGCCGTGCTCGGCACCTTCATTGGCGCGCAAGTCGCCGGCCTGCTCAAATCCGGCTGGCTGGCGCTGTTCTTTGCCGTGTTCGTCGGCTTGTCGGCGCTGCGCATGCTGGTGGCGTCGGGCCGCACGCAGGCTGCCGACACACGGGAAACCCTACCAGCCAAGCCGGCACTCATCGGTGTCGGTGGCCTCATCGGTTTCGTCTCTTCGCTCGTCGGCGCCGGCGGTGGCTTCCTCACGGTGCCCTTCCTGGGCTGGCGCGGCATGCATATGCGCAACGCCGTAGCCACCAGCGCGGCCATGGGCTTTCCCATCGCGGCGGGCGGCCTGTTCGGCTATGTCGTCTCCGGGTTGCAGGCCAACGGCTTGCCGCCCGACTCCCTGGGTTTCGTCTATCTGCCTGCCTTGTTCGCCTGCGCCGCCAC
>DAIAZB010000651.1 GCA_027443745.1 Thiomonas sp.
CATTGCCCATGCCCATCGACTCTGGGCCTGTCAGGTCTTGCAGCGAGAGGTCGACGCGTACGGGGTGATTCGCTTTCGCTTCGAGGCGAACAGCCGCGTTGCGGTCGATGGGGTCGAAGGCCACGACATCGCCCGAATCGCCGCAAGCGCCGCTGGCCTCTAGCCTCACGGATTCGGCGCCTGCCTGCCCCTGTCGCATCCGTGCAGGGCCGACGCAACGGCCCCTGTGCCGGCCGCTTGGCCGGATGCGCTTCAAACCTGCCTGGCCCTGTTCGCTGTAGGGATGCTGTTCCGAGCTGCACCTAAACATTACAGCTAACTACAATGTTTAGGTGCGTTACTGGATGATGATCGGTGCGGCATGCGGGGCTGCCGCAGGCCACGGGTGACAACTGCTGACCATCCTGTGGCGCCGCATCCAGGCTTGGATCACTCACACGGGAAGACGCTGCACCATGAACGCCATGACCATCGGCACGCTTGCCCACGTCAACGGGTTGGCCACTGAAACCTTGCGGCATTACGAGCGTCTGGGGTTGATTGCGCCGAGCCAGCGCAGTGCCTCCAACTATCGGCTGTACGACCAGGCTGCGGCGCAGCGCCTGCGCTTCATTCGCCGCGCCCAGACGCTCGGATTTTCGCTAGCGGACATCCGCGAACTGCTCGGCCTGCATGCCAACGCCGGTGCCGACATGGGCGCAGTCAAGGCCATCGTGCAGCAGCGCGTGGCGCAGATCGACGCCCGGCTTGACGATTTGCGCCAGCTCAAGGCCGGACTGGAGGCCTTGGTCGAAACTTGCCCCGGGCATGGCGCTGCAGCCGCGTGTCCCATCCTTGCGGCCCTGACTCGCGAACCCGGGGTTTGAGAGGGTCCCCAGACCGCCTGCTGTGCGCCGGGCACCCCGAGATAGAAGGCGGACGACACTGGAAGTCATGATGAATACAACCGAGACGACACCGAGCACCACACCGACATCACTCACGGCTTCTGCCAACGCGGCCGAGGTCTGTGCGTTGCAACTCGACATCGACGGCATGAGCTGCGCCAGTTGCAGCAGCCGGGTGGAACGAGCGCTCAATGCCATGCCCGGGGTGCAAGCCACGGTCAACCTCGCCACCGAGCAGGCGCAGTTGCGCTTCGACCCGCGCCAGGTGCAGCCGCGGCAATTGGTGGACATCGTGCGCGACACCGGCTATGCGCCGCGTACTGCCGAGGCCACCTTGCTGGTGCAAGGCATGACCTGCGCCTCCTGCGTTGGCCGGGTGGAGCGCGCGCTGCAGGCCTTGCCCGGCGTGCTTGCTGCAAGTGTCAACCTGGCCACCGAGCGTGCCAGCGTGCACTACATCCCGGCCAGCGTGCAGCCGGCCGCGCTGCTGCGCGCGGTGGCCGATGCCGGCTACGCCGCCAGCCTGGCCGATGCCAACGGCGCCGCAGCCGCCGCTGATCAGGCCGAGCACAAGCAGCGCCAATTGCAGTCCATGCGCCGTGATGTCTGGCTGGCACTGGCGCTGGCTTTGCCGGTGCTGGTGCTGTCCATGGGCGGGATGGTCTGGCATGGCTTGATGGCTGTGCTCGACGCCACGGCGCCCGCCGCCATTCCCCGCTTCTGGGACTGGGTGCAGGCCGTGCTCACCACGGCCGTGTTGTTCGGCCCCGGGCGACGCTTTTTCCGACCCGGCTGGGCGGCTTACCGGCATTGGTCACCTGACATGAACTCGCTCGTCGCCACGGGCGCCGGTGCGGCCTGGTTGTTCGGCATCGTGGTGCTGGCAGCCCCCGGCCTGCTGCCGCCGGATGCGCGCCACGTGTACTTCGACTCGGCTGCGGTGGTCATCGCCGCGGTGCTGTTCGGCAAGTATCTGGAGGAGGTGGCGAAGGGCCGCACCTCGGCTGCGATTCGCGCCCTGGCGCGGCTGCAGGCCAAGGATGCCAGGGTGCGCCGAGACGGCAACGAGCTGACCGTGGCCATCGCCGACGTGCAGCAGGGCGATCTGGTCGTCATGCGCCCAGGCGAGCGCCTGCCGGTGGATGGCGAGGTGGTCGAAGGCGCCTCGCATGTGGACGAATCCATGCTCAACGGTGAGCCCATTCCCACCGCCAAACATCCGGGCGATGGCGTGCGCGCCGGCACCGTCAACCAGCAGGGCATGCTGGTGGTGCGGGCCACCTCGGTGGGGCAGGGCACGGTACTGGCGCAAATCATCCGGCTGGTGGAGCAAGCCCAGGGCGGTAAATTGCCCATCCAGGGCCTGGCGGACCGCGTGGTGCGGGTGTTCACCCCGGCGGTGCTGCTGATCGCGCTGCTCAGTTTCGTCGTCTGGCTCGTCATCGGACCAGCGCCCGCCATCAGTCACGCCTTGCTTGCGGCCGTGGCCGTGCTGGTCGTCGCCTGTCCCTGCGCCATGGGCCTGGCGACGCCGGCCGCCATCATGGTGGGCACCGGCCGTGCCGCTGAACTCGGCGTGTTGTTCCGGAAGGGCGAGGCGCTGGAGACGCTGTCGAACGTGGACACCGTGGTGCTTGACAAGACCGGCACCGTCACCCTCGGTCGCCCCGCCCTCGGTGCCATCTGGGCTGCTCCGGGCACGCGCGAAGCCGATGTGCTGCGCTGGGCTGCGGCGGTTGAAGCCACTTCGGAACACCCGCTGGCACATGCCGTGCTGCAAGCCGCCACCGAGCGCGACGCCCAAGTGCCAACGGCCACACAGTTCTCCGCTGTTGCCGGTTATGGCGCCCACGCCGAGGTCGAAGGCGCGAAAGTCGCTGTGGGCGCCTTGCGCTTCGCCACCCAACTCGGTATCGACCCCGGCCCCGCCGCAGCGGAAGTGGAGCGGCGGCAGGCCGAGGGCCAGACGGCGGTGTTCGTCATGCGCGCCGGCCAGGTGGTCGGCGTGCTGGGCATCACCGACCCCATCAAGCCCGACGCCGCCGCGCTGGTGGCAGCGCTGCAGGCACGCAAGCTGCAGGTGGAACTCGTCACTGGCGACGCTGCGCGCACCGCGCAGGCCGTGGCGCGGCAACTCGGCATCACCGCCGTGCATGCCGACGTGCTGCCCGCGGGCAAAGCCGACGTCGTCAAGGCTTTGCAGGCCCAGGGCCGGCGCGTGCTGTTCGTCGGAGACGGCATCAACGACGCGCCCGCCCTGGCGCAGGCCGACG
>DAIAZB010000652.1 GCA_027443745.1 Thiomonas sp.
TGCACCACGCCGGCCGAGGCCGGCATGAAGGTGCGCACCCAGACGCCGAAGCTGCAGGATCTGCGCAAGGGGGTGATGGAACTCTACATCTCCGACCACCCGCTGGACTGCCTGACCTGCAGCGCCAACGGCAACTGCGAATTGCAGGACATGGCCGGCGTCACCGGCCTGCGCAACGTGCGCTACGGGGTGGGTGCCGCCGCCGGAGCCCACCACTGCGACGCGAAGAAGGATGAATCCAACCCCTACTTCACCTACGACCCAAGCAAGTGCATCGTCTGCAGCCGCTGTGTGCGAGCCTGCGAGGAGACCCAGGGCACATTCGCCCTCACGATCAGCGGCCGCGGCTTCGGCAGCCGCGTCTCGCCGGGCCAGGACCAGCCCTTCATGGACAGCGAATGCGTGAGCTGCGGCGCCTGCGTCGAGGCCTGCCCCACCGCCACGCTGCAGGAAAAAAGCGTGATCGAACTCGGCCAGCCCGAGCACAGCATCCTCACCACCTGCGCCTATTGCGGCGTGGGTTGCGGCTTCAAGGCCGAGATGAAGGGCAGCGAGGTGGTGCGCATGGTGCCGTGGAAGGACGGCAAGGCCAACGAGGGCCACTCCTGCGTCAAGGGCCGCTTCGCCTGGGGCTACGCCACGCACCAGGACCGCATGACCAAGCCCATGATCCGCAAGCGCATCACCGATCCGTGGACCGAGGTGAGCTGGGACGAGGCCTTTGCCTACGCCGCAAGCGAGTTCCGCCGGATCCAGTCCACGTACGGCCGTGACGCGATCGGCGGCATCACCTCCTCGCGCTGCACCAACGAGGAAACCTACCTGGTGCAGAAGCTGGTGCGCGCCGCCTTCGGCAACAACAATGTCGACACCTGCGCCCGCGTCTGCCACTCGCCCACCGGCTACGGCCTGGGCCAGACCTATGGCACCTCGGCCGGCACGCAAACCTTCAAGTCGGTGGAGAAGGCCGACGTGATCATGGTCATCGGAGCCAACCCGACCGATGCGCATCCGGTGTTCGCCTCGCGCATGAAGCGGCGGCTGCGCCAGGGCGCCAGGCTGATCGGG
This sequence comes from Thiomonas sp., assembly GCA_027443745.1. Next base: position 1,069 of record DAIAZB010000652.1, read on the forward strand.
ATCGACCCGCGCCGCATCGACCTGGTGGAGTCGCCGCATGTGCGCGCCGACCACCACCTGCAGCTGCGGCCCGGAACCAACGTGGCCGTGATCACCGCGCTGGCGCATGTCATCGTCACCGAGGGCCTGCTGGCCACTGATTTCATCGCCGAGCGCTGCGACGACAAATCCTTCGAGACGCGGCGCGCGTTCGCCGCCCGGCCCGAGAACGCTCCCGAGGCCGTGCAAGATGTCTGCGGCGTGCCCGCGGCCGAACTGCGCGCCGCCGCGCGCCTTTACGCCACCGGCGGCAACGCCGCCATCTACTACGGCCTGGGCGTGACCGAGCACGCACAGGGCTCGACCATGGTCATGGGCATCGCCAACCTCGCCATGGCCACCGGCAACTTAGGGCGCGAGGGGGTCGGCGTGAACCCGCTGCGCGGCCAGAACAACGTCCAGGGCTCCTGCGACATGGGCTCCTTCCCG
>DAIAZB010000653.1 GCA_027443745.1 Thiomonas sp.
GCGCGTTCTTCATCCTCGGCGACCCGATCTTCCAGGGTCTCGCGGTATCCATGGTGTTCGGCATCCTGGTGTCCACGCTGTTGACGCTGGTGGTGATCCCGCTGCTGTACTTCGGCTATCTGAAGCATTTCGGTGTCGCCGCGCTGACCCACACCGAATAGGCGCGCGGGCGAGCCGCACGATACCGGTCCGCCGATTGCAAGTGCCGCAAGCCCGGTACAGCGTTCGCGGCCACCCATGAAAGCGTGATCGCCGTCTCGGTTCGGATGTGGCTCGCGGCCGCCTGTCGGCTGAACGCCGCCATTGATCGGATAGGCATGGGCTTTTGCGCTGCGCCGCGATCAATCTCGGCGTGCGGTCGTCGGCCGCGACAGGGGGCGGCAATGCGCAACGCGCGCGGATTCACTCTGCTGGAACTGATGGTCGTGCTGATCATCGTGGCGATCGTTTTGACTTTCGCCATACCCAGCTTCCGTACCCTGTTGATGAACAGTCGCATCAACGACGTCGTGGGCAATCTCTCGGGCGCGCTGAACTACGCACGCAACACCGCGCTCAGCAAGAACGCGCCGATCGGGGTCTGCCCGGTGAGTCCACCGGCGACGGCCGGGCAAGCGCCTGGAGCGAGCTGTCTGACCGCATTCGGCAGCGCCACCAACGGCACGGCCTGGATGGTGTACTCGGGTCCGAGCACCAATCCGGTGCCGTTGTCCACCTATACCCTGGCCGCCGGCGAACAGATCAGCATCAATGCGGGTGGGGCGGCCCAGATCACCTTCAATGGTCGCGGGTTGGCCAATCCCAGCGGCCTGCTGACGGTGTGCGATGCGCGTGGTGTCCCCGCGGCCCGCGCGGTCGAAGTCAACGCTGCGGGCTATGTGCAGATCTCGGCCAGCCCCAGTTTTGCGCCCGATGGCAGTGCGTTGAGCTGTCCATGAGGACGTCCACGATGAAGCGCAAATCCTTGGGTTTCACCCTGCTCGAAGTGCTGGTGGCGGTGGTCATCGTCTCGCTGGGCATGCTCGGCGTGGCGGCGCTGCTGGTCACGGTGCAGAAGGCCGAGACCTCCAGCTACATCCAGCAGCAGGCGGTGCAAACCGCTTACGACATGCTCGATCGCATGCGCGCCAACCTGCAGGGCACGCAGGCGGGCTATTACATCGGCACTTACACCGGCGCGCCGGCCAATCCGTCGGCCTGCCAGGGCGCCGGCAACACCTGCACGGCGCAAAAGATGGCCGCGTTCGATACCAGCCAGTGGATCTCGAGTCTCAATGAACTGCCCAGCGGCAACGGTGCGATTGCCAGCGCGACATCCAGCAATGGCACCATCAATGTGACAGTCTGCGTCGGTTGGAACGATGTGCCTGGCTTGCAAGTCATCCCGAACAACAACCAGCAGAAGAAGCCAATCTGCAAGCCTCTCACGGACAGAACCTTCACCTTGACGACGGTGATGTGATGCGGCGCACTGCAAATCACGCGTTAGGCTTTTCCCTGGTCGAGCTGATGGTGGCGATCGCCATCGGTCTGATCGTGCTGGCCGGCATCGCCACGGTGTTCATGGCGCAGCGTCAGGTGGTCAGTTCGTCCTCGGCGCAGGGCGCCATCCAGAATGCCGACAACGCGATCTCGGCGATCCTCTCGCCGGCGATACGCGGCGCGGGCTTCACCGGCTGCGGCACCCTG